>CASBQX010000347.1 GCA_949127925.1 Synechococcales cyanobacterium PMM_0002 | reverse complement strand
GCCAAGCTGGGGTTTAAGCGGGCAATCGTCCCCGCTAGTCAGGCCAATTATCCAGGGGTTGGCTTAGAGGTCATTCCAGTGGGGCGCGTTGTGGATGCGATCGCCATCGCCTTGGTCAGCACTAAAAAGAATGAGTAGGATCGGGGGCATCGCTCTCAGTTTGAATTCTGGAACACATACGGCGCTGGGTAAGCTGCTGTTTTAGAAAATCAGATAAAAATCAGAGATTAATCGAGGGCGTAGCGTAGCAAGTCTAAAGGTTCCATAAAGCAACGACCTATTTACGACTCATTGATTAAAGAGTTAATGTAGTCGCATCAGATTCAGGGTGCTACGGATGACGGATACCCCACCCTGTTTGCTATGGTTACTTTCAAGAATGAGGCGTGTTTGGTTGGCCACACGGATGCTGTGGCCAGCGGGTCTTGCCAGGTTCAGCTCAGAGTCCAGCATCGTGGCTTTAGCAGTATTTTCCAAGGAGTAGGGCACTGTGGTTTCAACAAAAGAAGCAACTCAATCGACAATTTCTGCACTACCTACCCCCGCTGCGCCCAATGGGGTAGCAGCTACAGAACTTCGTCCTTGGGGTTCTTTTACAATTTTGGAAGAAGCGCGAGGATACAAAATCAAGCGGATTGAAGTCAAGCCAGGGCATCGCCTCAGTTTGCAGATGCACCACCATCGCAGCGAACACTGGATTGTTGTATCAGGGACTGCCAAGGTAGTTTGTGGCGAGAAGGAAATGCTGTTGTTCAGCAATCAGTCCACATATGTCCCCCCTTGCACCTCGCATCGGCTAGAAAATCCTGGCGTCATTCCGCTGATTCTGATTGAAGTTCAAAATGGCGAGTATCTTGGTGAAGATGATATCGTCCGGTTTCAGGACGATTATTCTCGGGCTAATTAACCCACGCCTGCTTAACTCTTGATTTCGGAAGCAGGTTAAGGCACTGAACGAGCCTGTAGACAACGCTCTACACTCTTTTTGTCAATTCCTTTTAATTCTTTTGCGCAGAGCAACCCATGTTGCTCAATCAGGAGCTTTGCCCGCAGCAAAGCTCCTTTTTAGTCAACTGGCGGATAATGAGCTGAACTAATGCTGACTAAAATCAGCGAGCCACATCAATAGGGCACATCCATTTTTCTAATGCATCCATTTTTCGCGGTAAAATCAGAGCATCCATTTCCAGTAAATCCCTGGGCTAAGCATGATTCACCTCAGTGCGGCTGCGGTTGTCGAAATCAGTCGGCTTAAGGCTCGTCACCCCGATCCCCACGCTCTGTTTCGGCTAAAAGTTGAAGCAGGCGGGTGTGAGAACTGGTATTACACGCTAGCGTTCGACTCAAAAATAGCTGCCGAAGACTCCATCTGGAATTGTCACGGAGTAGACGTTACCGTCGATTCCCAAAGCCTAATTTACTTAGACGAGCTAACCGTAGACTATTCTGAAGATCTGATGGGGGGCGGGTTTCGCTTCAACAACCCACAGGCGATCGCAAGCTGCGGTTGCGGCAACTCCTTCTCAATCGACCCATCTCTGCTTAAAAGATAAGCGCTTACATCAAGGCAATACAGGTAGAGCTGTCAAAACCAGATTCAGGCCGTCTGTTGCATAGCACCAGGTGAACATGGCATGCAAAGGGCATATTTTGAATTAGTTTTAAACTTAAATTGACAGTTGGCTCCAAAACTCGGTATGCTTGAAGACTGTGAAAAGTTAGACCTACAAGCGGCAGAGTACGCCATTCGTCCATGCCTACAATTCAACAGCTGATTCGGACTGAGCGCCAAAAATTAACGAAGAAAACCAAATCACCAGCGTTGAAGAGTTGTCCTCAACGTCGTGGGGTTTGCACTCGGGTTTATACCACAACGCCCAAAAAGCCAAACTCTGCGCTCCGCAAAGTTGCGCGGGTGCGTCTGACATCTGGGTTTGAAGTAACAGCCTACATTCCAGGTATTGGTCACAACCTACAGGAACACTCTGTAGTGATGATTCGCGGAGGTCGGGTCAAAGATCTTCCTGGGGTTCGTTATCACATTATTCGCGGAACCCTCGATACTGCTGGGGTCAAGGATCGCAAACAGGGGCGTTCCAAGTACGGAGCCAAGCGACCCAAGGCAGGTGCCGCCGCCGCCGCCGCCGGCAAGAAGAAGAAATAGAATAGCTCGCAGGAAGGTTCTGAGCTGAAGGGTTAAACTGAGGGGTTAGCGACCGCCTCAGTAGAGAATTTCTTCAGGCCATCTAGGTATCAGCCCTTAAGCCGTCCTGCCCTCCGGCTTTTTATATGCTCATGTTAAGGTGATAGTCATTCAAGTGCAGATGCGCTAGCGAGGCTTCTCTTCTTGGTTAGAAATTAGTTAGAAAAGCCCTCCCTGGCCTCACTCCGGTTCTATAGATAGACTCTATTTGCCTTAACTTACGAAAAACCGTCGTAAGACTGTTGCTAAATCGTAAGTCTCGTTTGTTTTAGTCCCAAGCTCTAAGGTTTACTAAACGTATGTCCCGCCGCACTGTTATCCAAAAGCGTCCGGTTCCTCCCGATCCCACGTACAACAGCCGCCTCGTTAGTATGACGGTACGGCGTCTGATGTACTCCGGCAAAAAATCTATTGCGTCTGGCATCATCTACGATGCATTCAATTTGATTCAAGAGCGGACTGGCTCTGACCCACTTGAGGTGTTTGAAAAAGCAGTTCGGAACGTTACTCCTCTGGTAGAAGTAAAAGCCCGCCGCGTGGGCGGGGCAACCTATCAGGTGCCAATGGAAGTCCGATCTGATCGAGGAACTGCTCTGGCGCTGCGTTGGCTCATTCAATTTTCTCGCTCTCGTTCTGGCCGTACCATGGCAGGCAAGCTGGCAAACGAACTAATGGACGCCGCCAACGAGACAGGTAGTGCTATTCGCAAACGTGAAGAAACACATCGGATGGCAGAGGCAAACAAAGCATTTGCTCACTATCGTTACTAGACTGTGCAGATATCTTCAAGCCCAGATATCCCCAACGATTTACAGAACCGCAGGTCTGTCAAGGGGCAAGACTAAAGTATAGAATCTTAACAGAGGCAGTCACGCGAACGTTGACCGCACAGACTAAGGAGGTAGCCGTGGTACGCAGCATCCCGCTGGAAAGAGTAAGAAACATAGGAATTGCTGCTCATATTGACGCAGGCAAAACCACCACCACAGAGCGAATTCTGTTCTATTCCGGGGTTGTCCACAAGATGGGCGAAGTTCACGACGGAACCGCCGTGACCGACTGGATGGAACAAGAGCGGGAGCGCGGCATTACGATTACGGCTGCTGCGATCAGCACCGCCTGGACTCGACGTGACCCTAAGGATTTAACTAAAGCTGAGCCTGGGGCACCCGAACACCGAATTAACATCATTGATACGCCTGGACACGTGGACTTCACAATTGAAGTTGAGCGTTCGATGCGAGTATTAGATGGGGTGATTACGGTTCTTTGTGCCGTAGGCGGTGTGCAGCCTCAAACAGAAACTGTTTGGCGACAGGCCGATCGCTATCATGTACCCAGGATTATATTCGTCAACAAAATGGATCGAACCGGGGCAGACTTCTTTAAGGTCTATGCTCAGACATGCGATCGCCTTAGAACCAACGCCGTGCCAATCCAAATCCCAATTGGCAGCGAAGATAAGTTCAAAGGTATCGTCGATCTGGTGCGGATGCGTGCTTATCTTTATACCAACGACTTGGGAACTGATATTCAAGAGACTGACATTCCCCTCGAAGTCAGAGACGTCGCTAACGAGTACCGCATCAAACTGATTGAGTCGGTTGCAGAAACCGATGATGGTTTAACAGAGAAGTATCTCGAAGGTATAGACCTGACTGAAGATGAGGTACGTACAGCCTTGCGTAAAGGGACTACTGCAGGCACAATCGTGCCGGTGCTGTGTGGCTCAGCCTTTAAAAATAAAGGGGTACAAGTCCTGTTAGATTGTGTAGTTGACTACCTACCCTCTCCACTGGAAGTGCCACCCATTCAAGGTATATTGCCCGATGGCACTACTGCCATTCGTCCAGCAGACGATGCTGCACCACTTTCAGCCTTAGCATTCAAGATTATGGCAGACCCGTATGGTCGTTTGACCTTTGTTCGGGTTTATTCTGGAGTGTTAAGCAAAGGCAGTTACGTCTACAACTCTTCCAAAGACAAGAAAGAGCGAATTTCTCGTCTAATTGTGTTGAAAGCAGACGATCGCATAGAGGTGGACGAACTGCGCGCAGGCGACCTTGGAGCAGCTCTCGGACTGAAGGACACCTTCACAGGAGATACGATCTGTGACGATAGCGATCCGATCATTCTTGAATCTTTGTTTGTTCCAGAACCTGTTATTTCGGTAGCAGTGGAACCCAAGACAAAGCAAGATATGGAAAAGCTATCTAAAGCGCTCCAGGCTCTCTCCGAGGAAGATCCCACTTTCCGGGTTCGTGTAGACTCCGAAACCAATCAAACCGTAATTGCGGGTATGGGTGAACTTCACCTAGATATTTTGGTTGATCGGATGAAACGAGAGTATAAAGTGGAAGCAAACGTAGGTGCCCCTCAGGTCGCCTACCGCGAAACCATTCGCAAACCAGTTCGCGCTGAGGGCAAATTTGTTCGTCAGAGCGGTGGTAAAGGTCAATACGGTCACGTTGTGATCGAAATTGAACCCGGTGAAGCGGGTACTGGTTTCGAGTTTGTTTCTAAGATCGTCGGTGGCACGGTTCCAAAAGAATACGTCGCCCCCGCTGAACAAGGGATGAAGGAAGCCTGTGAATCCGGCATCTTAGCAGGCTATCCATTGATCGATATAAAAGTCACAATGGTAGACGGCTCATATCACGATGTGGATTCGTCGGAAATGGCCTTCAAAATCGCCGGTTCAATGGCGATTAAAGAGGCTGTCATGAAGGCATCACCTGTCCTTCTGGAGCCTATGATGAAAGTTGAGGTCGAAGTTCCTGAAGACTTCATCGGGAGCGTCATTGGTGACCTCAACTCTCGCCGGGGTCAAATCGAAGGTCAAGATACCGACCAGGGAAATGCCAAGGTGACTGCCAAGGTTCCTCTGGCAGAGATGTTTGGATATGCTACCGATATTCGGTCTAAGACCCAAGGTCGTGGCATATTCTCGATGGAATTCAGCAGCTACGACGAGGTGCCTCGCAATGTGGCTGAAACCATCATCGCAAAGAGCAAAGGGAACGCTTAATCAGGAGATAAGGGACAAATAGATCCATGGCACGCGCAAAATTCGAACGAACCAAACCCCACGTTAACATCGGTACAATTGGTCACGTTGACCATGGCAAAACGACGTTAACGGCTGCAATTACAATGACCCTGGCGGCTAATGGTCAGGCTCAAGCACGGAAGTATGATGAAATTGATGCTGCTCCTGAAGAGAAGGCTCGGGGCATCACGATCAATACAGCTCACGTAGAGTATGAGACGGAAGCCCGTCACTATGCTCACGTGGATTGTCCTGGTCACGC
The DNA here is from genome assembly GCA_949127925.1 of Synechococcales cyanobacterium PMM_0002. Lineage (GTDB taxonomy): Bacteria > Cyanobacteriota > Cyanobacteriia > Elainellales > Elainellaceae > CASBQJ01. Next base: position 3,813 of record CASBQX010000347.1, on the reverse strand, counting down.
AGACTACGTGAAAAACATGATCACGGGCGCAGCTCAGATGGATGGTGCCATTCTAGTTGTGGCCGCTACTGATGGAGCCATGCCCCAGACCAAAGAGCATATTCTTTTGGCTCGTCAGGTCGGTGTTCCTAGCATCGTGGTTTTCCTCAACAAAGTAGACCAGTTGGATGACGAAGAGCTGCTGGAACTGGTGGAGCTAGAGCTGCGGGAACTACTCACTGAGTATGATTTCCCTGGTGATGATCTGCCCATTACTCGTGGATCAGGGCTAATGGCGCTAGAGTTTATGGCGGCTAATCCTAAGACCAAACGCGGGGAAAACGAATGGGTCGATAAGATCTATGAGTTGATGGACGCAGTTGACTCGTTTATTCCTACGCCTGAGCGTGACATCGACAAGCCGTTCTTGATGGCTGTGGAAGATGTATTCACGATTACTGGACGGGGTACAGTCGCCACAGGTCGGATTGAACGGGGTAAGGTCAAGGTCAACGAAACCGTTGAGTTGGTTGGTATCCGCGATACTCGTACTACTACAGTAACGGGGATCGAAATGTTCAAGAAGAGCCTAGAAGAAGGCTTAGCGGGAGACAACGCTGGTTTGTTGCTCCGGGGTTTAAAGAAGGAGGACATTGAACGGGGTATGGTAATTGCCAAGCCCGGCTCGATTAAGCCCCACACCCTGTTTGAAGGTGAAGTGTATGTCCTAACCGAAAAAGAAGGCGGCCGGAAAACGCCCTTTTTCGCTGGGTACAGACCTCAGTTCTATGTTCGGACAACCGACGTAACTGGTACCATTCAAACCTTTACTGCGGATGATGGCACCGATGTAGAAATGGTGATGCCCGGCGATCGCATCAAAGTGAACGTTGAGCTAATCAACGCGATCGCCATTGAACAAGGGATGCGCTTTGCTATCCGTGAAGGTGGCCGTACCATTGGTGCAGGCGTTGTGTCCAAAATCCTGAAGTAGTGTTTTAGACTGCTCAGTAGTCAATTCCAGCAGCTGGCTAATCTGCTAGCTGCTGGAGTTTTTCAGGCAAGACTGTTTTCTCTGAACCTTGAAATTTATATACTCCAATGGCAACTATCCAGCAGCAGAAGATCCGCATTCGTCTCAAAGCATTTGATCGTCGTCTCCTTGACACATCCTGCGAAAAAATTGTAGATACCGCTAATCGCACGAACGCTACAGCGATTGGCCCAATTCCACTCCCTACCAAGCGTCGGATCTATTGCGTATTGCGATCGCCCCACGTAGACAAGGATTCTCGTGAGCACTTTGAAACCCGCACACATCGGCGCATTATCGATATTTATCAACCGTCTTCCAAAACGATTGATGCATTGATGAAACTTGATCTGCCTGCTGGAGTAGACATTGAGGTAAAACTTTAAACCATTACGTCTTTACTTAAGGTGCTTACCTGAAAACTTTGCGCCCCTCGATTAGGCAGTTACCTTTTGGGGAAACTGGCCGATAAAGGGTCTCAGTCATTAGTTTTCGTCAAAAAGCGACGGGCAATGCCCGTCGCTTTTTGGCTATTCGATGGCAAAGAACAAGAAACGGTAATGCTTTTGAACTAAATCTGGCCTGCACCCGCTGCTCCCCAATTCGGCAGAGCCGAGGGAATGCGATAGACTGTAAGTGAATTTGCCAGATGGGCGACGGTTGTGTCGCTATCGCGCCCATCCGAGCAGTCATGCTTGCTCTCTTCACTCCTATCCGACTCTAGGTTCAATGGCTTCATCATCATCCGTTGCTGTTCGAGAACTTCCTTTGTTTCCGCTGCCTGATTTAGTTCTTTTCCCCGGAAGAAGGCTGCCTCTCCACATTTTTGAGTTTCGCTATCGGATTATGATGAACACGATTCTCCAAAGCGATCGCCGTTTTGGTGTCTTGATGGTTGATCCGGTTGACGGGAATCTAGCCTCTGTGGGCTGCTGTGCAGAAATAACTCAGTTTCATCGAATGCCCGACGATCGAATGAAAATTATGACTCTGGGTCAGCAGCGATTTAGAGTATTAGATTATGTGAGAGAAAAGCCCTATCGTGTTGGGTTAGTTGAGTGGATTGAAGACCAGCCAACAGAGCGCGATTTGAGACCGTTGAGCGATCAAGTGGATCAGCTGTTGCGTGATGTCGTCCGTCTATCGGCAAAACTCACCAGTCAAGACATTGATATTCCAGATGATATTCCGGACCTACCCGTTGAATTATCCTACTGGGTTGCTAGTAATTTGTATGGCGTTGCCTCCGAACAGCAGTCGCTACTGGAAGTGCAAGATACAGCAGCTAGACTGGATCGAGAAGCAGAGATTTTAACCTCTACTCGCAATCATTTAGCGGCTCGAACTGCCTTGAAGGACGCGTTGGACTCTGACGGCTAGCGGCACGGCAAAGCTGGGTTTAGCTCTACTCCTTGAGCCTCTACGTGCTACCTGGAGGCGAATGGGGACGTTCGCTAATTGGCATGATGGAATAGCTACCTAGTACTTTGAGCGTTTCTACGTATTTTTTTAGCTCATTGAGAGCCGCTTGCACCGCTGATTTGCTGGCGTCTGCTTCGATGTCTACGAAAAATAGATAGTCCCCCAAAGAGCGTTTAGTCGGTCGTGACTCAATGCGGCTGAGGTTAATGCCTCGCTCTGCAAACACCTGAAGGGGCTTTACTAGCGCTCCTGGGACATTGGCGGGGACGCTGAACCCTAGTGAGGTATATCGGCCTCCAGGGGAGGGCTGACGGCTCAAAATCCAGAAGCGCGTGCAGTTATCAGGATAGTCATTGATGGGATGCGCCAAAACTGGTAAGTGATACAGCTCAGCGGCTCGTTGGGATGCGATCGCCCCTGACATCACTTCTGCTTGCAGGTGCTGTAACGACTCCGTGTTGGAGCTAGTAGGAATCAGTTGAGCTTGGGGAATGAATCGCTCTAACCAAGTCTGGCACTGAGCTAGCCCCTGGGGATGGGCATAAACTCTCTGAAGCGCATCTAAGCTAGAAGCGCAAGAAATTAAGGCATGAGAGATCGGGAGTACGAGTGCTCGCTGCACTTGCAGAGATTCTAGCTGCCAGAGGGTATCTAAGGTCATACTCACACTGCCTTCAACAGAATTTTCTACGGGCACAACAGAAAATTGAGCCCGTCCGTTTTGGGACTCCTTCAGCGCTTGGGAAATGCTCGCAGCAGGATGGAGCGATATTTCTTCTCCCGTAGATTCATTCAGCCAAGCGGCATAGGCGATCGCCGCGTCTTCTGTGTAGCTTCCTGGAGGTCCCAAATAGGCGATAGATGCAGCCATAGGGTTGTTTTATAAAGAATAGGTCAAGGATTAATTAAGGCTACTAAGCATCGACGGTGAACTGTAAAGTACGTAGGTAAGCCCGTTAACAGCTGCCATCAAGTGCTGTCAAGCACTACCGAATCTTGGCACTTTAGACGAATAAGTTCCAAATAATTGCAACATTTACACAAGTCCTATCATTTAAGCAAGGTAGAATGCTGCTAAGGGCATGTGTCAAGGTGAATTTCCACAAAAAATTGTAAAATTTAGTTAAATTTAGATAGTTCAGTTTTTGCCTGCTCAGATCAGTATGTGGGATTTACTGGCTGCTGAATTAGTCCCGCTCGGGTACAGAAGCATCAACGTCTCCAACGTCTCGGGCTGACACCCATAGCGCCATGACTAATTGCGTCGTTACAGGAATTTATATCGGTTGTCCGAGCAGCATTGACTCCCAGCTAGCCGCCACGACTACCCTCTAACACCAGTTTTCTGCTCCTACCTGTCTTCACTTTTTACTGTGATG
>CASBQX010000346.1 GCA_949127925.1 Synechococcales cyanobacterium PMM_0002 | reverse complement strand
GATCTAGCTGAGTCTATTCAGCTTGGCTTGGGCTACTTGACGGGCGAAGGCAACAACCCCGATAACAGCGCTGGCTTGTTTGATGGTGGTTATGCTGCTTTTGGTCAGTTGACCTTCTCTCCTGGCAACTTGGCAGTAGCCTTGACCTACGTCAACTCCTACACGTCTCCTGAAGTAGATGCAGGTGTGTTTGCTCCTTCCGTTTATAACGGCTACGGTGTGAGCGTTAACTATGCTCTTGCCGATACCATCAACATTGGTGGTTGGGGAACATACATCGATACCCGCACCTTTGCTGGCCCTGCTGAATTCCGTGGCGATGGCGAAGCTTGGAGCTACGCTCTAACCCTAGGGTTCGAAGACTTGGGTCTTGAAGGCAGCTTGTTGGGTATCATTGCTGGTGTTCCTCCCTACTCCGGTAGCTTCACCAACCAGATCGGTTCCGGCAACAACGCTGGCGCATTTCACACTGAAGTGTTCTACCGCTTTGCTGTATCTGACAACATCTCCGTTACACCTGGTGTAATTTGGGTTTCTGACGTTGCTGATACTGGCGACGATATCTTTATCGGTGTCTTGCGTACATCGTTCAAGTTCTAGAATCTAAGCCTAGTAAGATTTCTTACTAGCTTTGCCTAAAAACTATAAGAAAGCCCTGCATTGTGCAGGGCTTTCTTGTTTGGCATTCAATCAATCGGAGTTGAAAAGTCCTTATACCCCAGTGGATAACCGGGGTATAATAGATATAGCCTACATCCCAAACTTGTTGTGGAACTCTCGTGTAAAAGCGAATATGCCCTATTGGCATTGTTAGAATTGACGGCGCACTTTAACAGTGGCGAACCTCTGCAAATTCGACAAATTGCAGCTGAACAAAGCATCCCCGATCGGTATTTAGAACAACTGCTGGCTACGCTGCGGCGTGCAGGTTTAGTCCGCAGTCAACGAGGCGCGAAGGGGGGGTATGTCTTGGCGCGTGAACCTTGGAAAATTACGCTTCTCGAAGCAATTAACTGTATTGAAGGGCTAGACTCCCAGTCTTCTGATGCTGGCCGAGAGGCGAAATCTGTGGAAGGAATGGTAATTTGGGAAGTTTGGCAAGAGGCTAGGCAAGCCGCCGATGCTGTACTGCAAAAGTACACGCTTCAAGATTTGGCTGATCAGCGCGATGCCAGACGACAGCTAGACTTTATGTACTATATCTAGAGAAGCTAAGAGCTATCTGCCCCCATGCGTATTGTTCAAAATGTAACCCAATTGATTGGTCGAACTCCACTGGTTCAGCTCAACCGGATTCCCCAGTCAGAAGGCTGTGTGGCTCAAATTGTGGTCAAGCTGGAGGGAATGAATCCTTCTGCCTCGGTAAAAGACCGGATTGGCATCAACATGATTGAGATGGCAGAGCGGGATGGCAAAATTTTTCCGGGTAAAACTGTGTTGGTAGAGCCAACGTCTGGCAATACAGGGATTGCGTTGGCCATGGTGGCGGCGGCAAAAGGCTATCGATTGATTTTAACGATGCCAGAAACCATGAGTTCGGAGCGGCGGGCAATGCTGCGAGCCTATGGCGCAGAGTTGGAGCTAACCCCTGGGATTGAAGGGATGGGAGGATGTATTTCGCGGGCGCAGCAGATTGTGGAATCTACCCCGAATGCCTATATGCTGCAACAGTTTAGCAACCCGGCAAATCCTCAAATCCATCGCGAGACAACGGCTTTGGAGATTTGGGATGATACGGATGGCCAAGTTGATCTGTTGGTGGCAGGTGTAGGTACCGGGGGAACCTTAACGGGCATAGCTGAAGTGCTGAAGCAAAAGAAGCCAGAGTTTAGGGCGATCGCCGTTGAGCCAGCCAATAGCCCAGTGCTTTCGGGTGGACGCCCTGGCCCCCACAAAATTCAGGGGATTGGGGCGGGGTTTGTGCCGCAAGTGCTGAATGTGGCGGTGATTGATGAGGTGGTAACGATTGCAGATGATGAGGCGATCGCGTTTGGTCGCCGACTGGCTCGCGAAGAAGGGCTGCTCTCAGGAATTTCGAGCGGTGCCGCGCTGGCGGCGGCAGTTCGAATTGGCCGTCGTCCTGAGAATGCCGGAAAACTGATTGTGATGATTCAACCTAGCTTTGGCGAACGCTATCTCAGTACCCCCCTGTTTCAGGACTCAAACCTGATGGCGTCAGGAATGCTCAGCTAAGCAGCCTGGATTAAATCACCTGCACAATAATTGCCAAGCTTTTAACCAAGAGCGCCGCCTTAATGAGGTGGCGCTCATTTTTTTGCCAGGGTTTGTGGCAGGGCGATCGCCACCTTTTTCCCAGTCAGGTAATGACCCGTAATCCCTGCTAGGCATCCATCGGATCAAGATAACAGCTTACAATACCTTTATGACATATCCCAATCACTACCAAACGCTGGAGGTGAGTCCGACAGCGACCCAAGCAGAGATTAAGCAAGCTTATCGGCAGCTAGTCAAACGCTTCCATCCAGATCGCAATCCTGAAGCGGCTAGTCACGACCAAATTTCTAGCATCAATATTGCTTATGAAGTGTTAGGCGATCCGCAGCGCCGACATACCTACGATATCCAGTTCACGACCTACAGCCGATTATCGTCATCGGGAACAGCTCGATACTCCAATGAGGCGCGTCAACAGCGAACAGCAGAGGCGCAAACCCGGCATCGACAGCGCCAAACCGGATACGCCACCGACGAACAGCTCAAACTGTGGCTGAATCTGGTCTATCAACCCGTCAATCGTTTGCTCTACGAAATCTTGCAACCCCTGCAAGAGCAATTAGACGATTTATCGGCAGACCCGTTTGATGATGAGCTGTTAGAAGACTTTCAGATTTACATAGATGACTGTCGAGAGTTACTTCAACAAGCGCAAGACTGCTTCAAATCGGTTTCTAACCCATCGGCAGTGGCAGGTGTGGCCGCAGATTTGTACCATTGCTTGAACCAGGTCGGGGATGGCATTGATGAACTAGAACGGTTCACGTCTAGCTATAACGAACATTACCTTCATACCGGGCAAGAGCTGTTTCGGATTGCAGTGGGCTTACGGCGGCAAGCCCAGGCTGGCATCCGCAGTTTGGGCTGAATCACGCTTTCGGGGACTCGTGTCCCAATTGCCGTTAAGAGACATTGCTAAGTCGCACCGCTACAGCGCGATTGTGTTGTTTCTATCACCTCTAGCCCTCTACTTTTTAGACCCTCTCTGCAAACTTATGGGTTTCTGCGTCACAATGGTAAGACTGCCTTAACCCGTCTAGGATTTCGAAATAGGCTCTGCTTTCCCGCCCTCTTCTTTTGCCATTATGTCTCTCCCTGTCGTTGCGATTATTGGACGCCCAAATGTGGGCAAATCAATGCTGGTAAACCGCCTCACGGAGATGACTGATGCGATCGTGCATGATGAGCCAGGAGTAACGCGCGATCGCACCTATCGAGAGGCATTTTGGCAAGATCGAGATTTCTTGGTAGTCGATACGGGCGGGTTGGTGTTTGACGACGATACAGAATTTTTGCCCCTGATTCGCCAGCAGGCGATGACAGCTTTATCAGAAGCCAGTGCTGCCATTATGGTAGTGGACGGCCAGGTCGGGCTAACCACCGCCGATGAAACGATCGCCACTTGGCTGCGACAGCACTCGGTACCCGTGCTTTTGGCCGTCAATAAGTGTGAATCGCTCGACCAGGGTCTAATTCAAGCGTCCGATTTTTGGAGTTTGGGGTTAGGCGAACCCTACCCTGTATCGGCCATCCATGGTAGCGGGACTGGGGAACTGCTAGACCTGTTGATCACCCACCTGCCGCCCACTGAGCAATTAGAAGAGTCGGAAGAGATCCGCGTGGCGATTGTAGGACGACCCAACGTCGGCAAGTCTAGCTTGCTGAATGCCTTTGTCGGTGAAAACCGAGCGATCGTTAGTCCCATTTCGGGCACCACACGGGATGCGGTTGACATGTTGGTAGAGCGGAACGAGCAGCAGTATCGCTTAATTGACACCGCCGGCATTCGCAAGAAAAAGCAGGTTGAATATGGTCCCGAGTTTTTTGGGATTAACCGGGCATTTAAGGCTATTCGGCGGGCAAATGTTGTTTTGCTGGTGCTAGACGCGCTCGATGGCGTTACGGAACAAGATCAGAAATTGGCGGGGCGGATTGCCGACGACGGGCGAGCCTGCATTCTGGTAGTCAATAAATGGGATGCAGTTGAAAAAGATTCCAACACCATTTATGACTACTCACGGCATTTGAAAGATCGGCTGCACTTTACGGAGTGGGCCGAGATGATCTTTGTGAGCGCACTCAGCGGGCAACGGGTTGAGAAGATTCTTGACCTGGTGGATACTGCTGCTGAGCAGCACCGCCGCCGGGTTTCCACCTCAGTTATTAATGAAGTGTTGGAAGATGCAGTGGGGTGGCACTCTCCGCCGGCTACCCGCCAAGGGAAGCAAGGCAAAATCTATTACGGCACCCAAGTTTCGACGCAGCCGCCGTCAATTGCTCTATTTGTCAACGATTCTAAGCTATTTAACGATAACTATCGGCGCTATATAGAAGGACAGTTTCGTAAGAGTTTAGGCTTTACCGGTACGCCTCTACGACTGCTGTGGCGCAGCAAAAAGACTCGCGAGATGCAGCGAAATCCGGCCAATCGAGCTACAAAAGTCTAGTAACCCCGGCGCTACTGGCTCGTTTGTCAACGGCTGCTCGCTACCCGTCAACTGTCAACGTTAATCATGGATCTGCTGCGATCGCTCCCTATTGGGCTATATCTAGAACAACCCATTACCTGGCTACATCGCCTTGATCCTCGGCTCAAAGTAGCCTGGTTAATGGCCTTTTTGTTGACTCCGATCGCGGCAAACCCATACTGGCGAGTCTCCCTCGTGATTTGCCTCATGGTGCTCATGCTGAGTAGCTTACTGCCCGTGCGGGTGTGGTGGCGGCAAATGGGGCTAGTCGCGCTGTTTAGCATCTTGTTGTTTGGCGTGACTCTATTTGCTCCCGACGGGCTGAAGGTCGCCCACCAGAATCGATTGCCTATAGATGACGTGGCGATCGCTTCACCTAGCACTCAACCACCCGTATTTAACTCAGATTCCACTATTGTTTCCCCTCCACTGCCCCAGCCCACTGCTTATCAGTACGTGCTGTTCGACCGCAGTTTTCTGAAAGTAACGCGGCGATCGCTGAATCTAGCCGTGCGAGTGGGCACCTTAATCTTTACCTTATTGGCTAGCACTAATCTGTTTTTGCTGACAACCGCACCGGAAGAAATCACCGCCGGGCTAGAAAATTTGTTCAGTCCACTGCGACGTCTAGGGTTACCCGTTACCGAGATTATATTGACCCTAACGCTATCGCTGCGGTTTATTCCCTTAGTGCTCGAAGAGGTTCAAAACTTAGTGCGATCGGTTCGAACCCGAGCCATCAACTGGAAAAAACTAGGGTTTCGGGGCACTACTCAGGTATTGTTAACGGTCGCGGAGCGGCTACTCGACAACTTGTTAGTGCGAGCCGAGCAGATTGCCAGCGCCATGCAAGTGCGCGGGTTTACCAGCCCCAGTCGGCACCGAGTTAAATGGCACCAGTTTAGGTTTATCTGGTTAGATTGGCTCAGTTTAATTAGCTTGGGTGTCTTTTTAAGCGCCCGACTCGTGTGGGGCAGCCTCTAACTACCCTCTAACTACCCTCTACCAGCCTGTAGCGACAGAGCGCCAAACAGACTTATATGTCGTCAAGTGATTTGCGCTCGAAGTTTGGCTGAGATTCCATGAAAGAAAATAGTTTTTTGTATCAATCTGCTACAATTTAACCTAAGGTAATAGGGTGACTGTATAAATGTGACAGCGTGAGCATCCGCATTGGTACCGATATCGTTCGCATCCCTCGAATTACCGCACTGGTTGACCAATATGGCGATCGGTTTCTGCAAAAGGTCTACACCGATACAGAACAGCGCGTCTACCACCAAGTCAGCGCTAAACCGCCTTTAGGTCGGGAGACTGGGGGCATTTGGTTGGCGGGGCGGTGGGCCGCTAAAGAAGCTGTCGTCAAAGCGATGGGAACTGGATGGGATGGAGTTCGCTATACCGATGTCGAAATTCAACGCCGAACGGACGGTGCACCTCAAATCTACTTTTATCGAGCGGCAGCAGCCCTAGTTGCCAGTTGGGGTGCAGGAGGTCAGTGGCAGCTCAGCCTTAGTCATGATGGAGACTATGCGATCGCTACCGCCATATTTTACCAACTCTGATCTCATTAGCCCTGCCTAGAGTCAAGCCCATCTAGAGTCAAGGCTAAATTAATCGTTCCTGATGTCCTTATCCTGTAGCGTGCCTCCCTGCCAAGCTATTGACATTTTAAGGTTTTAATTTCTGTTAACCTGCTGCCGTACTGAATAAAATCTATGAAGTCTGCTCAGATTCCACCCGCTTCATCCGCTGGAGCAACACGACCTCGAACCGGTACTGAAGCATACCTCAACCATCCTACCTTTGGATTGTTGTATCGCGTGTGCTGTATTGACGACCAGCGGGAACTGTTCTCTACGCTGTATGCTCAGCGTCTTTTCTTTGTGGTCACCAGTACTCCAGAAGGATTTCAATTTGATCCGGTGGGTCGGTCGGATTCACGCATTTTATTAGAGCATCGACTGCGGAATTTGCGTCGAACGGGTGACTCTCCAGCTGAATATAATCAGCTGCAAGTGGTATACAAACAAACTTTTCAGTAAAGGCGATTAGGATCAGAGCTTGATGACGGTATCTCCAGTAAATGCGATCGCCCAAACCCTTGCCCATATCCGGCAAACTCTTCCTGATACAGTTACTCTCATTGCGGTCACTAAAACTGTTTCAGTAGAAAAGATGCGAGTTGCCTATGCCGCTGGGGTCAGAGATTTTGGTGAAAGCCGTCTTCAAGAAACTATTGATAAACAGGCATTATTGCAAGACCTGCCTGATATTACCTGGCACCTGATTGGGCACCTGCAACGGAACAAAGCAGCTAAGGCGCTTGAGCATTTTCAATGGATTCATTCGGTAGATAGTCTAACTCTGGCGCAGCGGCTTAATTCACTGGCCGACAGGTTACCGCTCAAGCCATCTGTTTGCCTTCAGGTAAAGCTGATGCCTGACCCAAGCAAATTTGGCTGGGCAGGCGCTGAACTGTTAGCCGATCTACCCGCACTAAATGACTGTTCTAACCTCAACATTGTCGGGTTAATGACGATTCCTCCTTACGGGTTAGCCCCTGCCGTTACTCAGTCAGTATTTAACCAAACCCGAGACTTATCGGATCAAATTCGTCAGCAGCAGTGGTCTAACATTCAGATGCGGCACCTTTCTATGGGAATGTCGGACGACTATCCGTTGGCAATTGAATCAGGGGCAACGATGATCCGTTTGGGTCGAGTTTTATTTGGCGATCGCAATTAGGGCACAGCAGCTAAACTGCCACCGAACTGCCACTGAACTGCCACTAATCACTCGGCTGTTTAAGGCATTTGTTAGAACGATCTGCTAAAGCCGATCTAAAACTAAGTTTTGATGGCTAATTTGCTTAGCTTTGGTCATTGACCTTACTGTAGGCAGTTATATTTTTGTAAAACGCAGGGGGCGATCGCGCAACTATGCCACGAAGATCGCCCATTCTAGACTAGGCCACTAGCTAGCTTAATTGTGGACTAGTTAAACGTAGAATTCGTTAACTAGTATT
>CASBQX010000345.1 GCA_949127925.1 Synechococcales cyanobacterium PMM_0002 | reverse complement strand
TCATCCGATTGGGCGATCGCCTCTGATAGGTCTCCCTCTGAACTGGTACCTACCGCGAGGAGGTCATCTATATCACCAAACAATTCATCTGTTTCTAAATTGGCAGAGGCATCCTCCGGAAACCCATTTGCTAATTCAGCATCTAGATCAAATGCCTCTGCGTCTGGAGCGAAACTACTCCCGACGCTATCGATAGCGGTAGATAAATCTGCCTCAGATCCAGCCGGGGCGACGTCCTCAAACTCCAACATGGCTTCTCCGAACCCAGCGCTAAAGTCGAGGTCGAAGGGATTTGGAGCCGAATCTGGCGTAAGTTGATCTAGATCAATTTGTTCTAAATCAATTGGATCTAAATCGACTTGGTCTAAATCGACTTGGTCTAGATCGACTTGGTCTAGATCAAAGAGACTGGACTCGTCGAACATGAGCGGCTCAGATGACGGTTCAGATCGCTCTGGATCCACTGGCACGGGTTCAGATAAAAATAAATCGTCTAAATCGTCTGTCCAGAGGGCATCCAAGCCTTCAGTCATAGCAAACGGATCGCCCGGTGCCCCATCAACCGCAAAATCAGCAGGAATCTGTAGCTCTTCTATAGGCAGCTCTTCTATGAGAAGCTCTTCTATGGGCAGCTCTTCAAAAGCGTCTACAGGCTCAACTGTGGGCGCTTCGAAGGTCAAGGCGTCTGCAAAGGAATCTGCGGCGGGAGGGATCGGTCGCTCGTGGGGATCAGCAATGGCCGGGTAATTCGCCGCTGTGGGATCATCCCACAGGTCAGCTGTCACATCGTCGCTGTCTGCTCTGTCCCAAAGGGAAGGAGCAGCGGGCAGAGATTCTAGCCCATCTTCGCTGTCTAGGGCATCCATCCAAGAGCGCGGCGCAGATGTCGAGTCAGCCAATCCTGTATCAGAGAAATCGGGATCAAAGGTGAACGGATCTGCTGGCAGCGATTCCTGTGGGGCGCTCAGGTTTTCTACTTCTGATTCAACGGATAAATCGGCAAGGGACAGGCGATCGCCATCTGACTCAGCCGCCTCAGGGGTAGATTCAAAATCAGGTTCAAAATCAGGAAAAGCATCTGCAAAATTGCCCAGGCCGTTATCTACCGCCAGTTCTGAGGACGAATCGGACGGCAACGCCTCTAAGTCAAAGAGAGAGTCTAAAGATTCATCGTGGTCTGGCACAACGGTGGCAGAAGCCTCGGCATTCACCTCGGCAAAAAAGTCTCCGAGTCCTGCTAATTCATCTCTAGGTTCTGCGTCCGCTCCAGGTGCTTCGGCCACCGGGTCAGCAAAAAATAGCTCTGCCGCAGAGCTAGATTCAGCCGCGCCGAAATCAATCAGCTCTAGGTCTAGATCACTTGCCAGGTCTAGATCACCTGCCAGGTCTAGATCACTTGGCATGTCTAGATCACTCGGATCGGGATCTAGGTCGATAGAAGCTAAATCAAAGGGGTTACTGCTTAAACGCTCGCGCAGCATTGCGCCCTCAGCATTATTTAACAACCCAGAGAGATCCTCCTCTTCCTCTGCTGGATTGGGCAAGCGCAACTCTAGGTCATTCAACTCATCTTGCCCAAACAGCAAATCCGAAAAGTCGCTGACATTACTGAACTCTAACGGTTCAGGCAATCCGGTTTCAGCATCAATTAGAATTTCCTCTTCTTGCCAGGATATCACCATGTCTGGCGTATCGCTTTCAAACAAATCGGCCAAGCTGTTGAGTTCTGCCATCCCCATTTCAGAGCCGTTACGGCCTAGATCTGGCAAGCGCGACATCGGCGTAAAGTCTAAGTCTAAGCGTTCAGGAACGCTCGTGGATTGAGCCGACTCATCTGGCTCGAACGCCGGTGACTGGGCAACGGGCGGCAGAGGCTCGGGGTCTCGGCTAACGGTACTTTCACTGAGCCAGCTGATATCTGCTGTAGATTCGGGTGCTGCGATCGCCGACAGATCGCTCATATCGACCAGCACTTGCTCTACGGGCTGCTCTAGGTCTATCCGATTCGCATCCGGCGCTGTGGCGATGTTCTCAAACAACAGATCAGAACTCAGATCTAGATCGGGGAAGAAGTCGTCTAGCGGCGGCAGTAGAGCGAGGAGGGCGTTACTTGCGGCGATGTCGCCCGAGCGACTTGCCAGCACGCTTTCTTGAGCCTGTTTAATATCTCGAATGACGACCGGAGCCAAGGTTCGAAATGAGTTGTCGGCATAGGCGATCGCCCGTTCTGCCAAGTCTAATAGATCGCCCCAACCCTGGATCTCAAACTGCTGACCCAGCTGGTTTAGCGAGCGACACAAATTCTGTAGACGTTCACGAGTGCCTGCGGTATCTCCCTGCTTAAAGAGCTGCAACATTTCCCGTAGACGAGCGGGCACATCGCTTTGGAAGATTAGCTGGAGCGCACTCTCCTCAGATACTACCGGTTGAACTGTGGGCTGAGCCGCCGTGACAACAGCGGGAATCGGAATAACCGTTAGCTCCACATCGTCGGGAGGTGTGACACCAGACTGCGCGACTAATGCCCCCAGATGGCTGTTTAGAGCGACAAAAGTAGGCTGCACACCTGCCATGACCTCGGCAGCCTTTTCGTCTGTCAACCCAAATGGCCCCTGAAGCTGCTCCAGCAGTTCATTTAAGGCATCAAACACATCAAGCAGCAGCGTTTCTAGGCGTTGGTCTACCTTGATCGAGCATTCTTTGAGAATTTTGAAGTAGTCTTCTAATCGGTGCGATGCCGTTTGAATGCTGGTCAATCCCAGCATCGCCGCCCCGCCCTTAACGGAGTGAGCCGCACGAAACATCTCGCTGGCCAGATCCGGATCTTCGATGGTGCCTTGCAGATTCAGCAACCCCTGCTCAATGGTATTGAGGTGGTCTTTTGCCTCCTCAATAAAGTACCCCATGATCCGCTGTTGTTGTTCCGACAGCATAGCAGTGTCCCTCTGAATGCGTAGGGCGATCGCCCAATAATTGAACTGCCCGATTAGGCGGGAGGAAATCCCAAGTTACCTAATCAAGTTACCTAGTATTGCTACTTAATGTACCCGATTCCGCAATTTAGCCGATCAACTCATTCGTTTTTTCTCAACCGATAGGGTTTTTCACGCAGAGGCTGAGCCTCAGCTAGCCGCCGCCACGCCTACTTTTCTACTCGGAAGCGTTCTACCGAATTGAGTAAGTCGCGCGCCACACCCACTAAGCTTTGCAACGACCCAGATACCCGCTGTGCCTCTTGCGATGTTTCTTGAGCGGTTAACTCAACCGACTGCATGACCTGAGCTACAGCCCGAGACGTTTCAGTTTGCTCTACAGTGTCGGCAGTAATAGAGCGCACCAGCACATCAATCCGGTTGGATACCTGAATGATGTCTTCGAGCGATCGCTTGGCCTGTTCGGCCAGACGGGTGCCCTCAATCACCTGCTGAGTACCTTCCTCCATGGCGGTCATCACCGACCCGGTTTCACCCTGAATTTGCAAGACGATCTGCTCAATTTCCTTGGAGGCTTTGGCGGCTCGGTCGGCCAGCTGGCGTACCTCGTCGGCCACAATGGCGAAGCCCCGTCCAGCTTCTCCAGCTCGTGCTGCCTCAATACTAGCGTTCAATGCTAATAAGTTGGTGCGGGACGCGATCGCCGAAATCAACGCCACAATTTTGGAAATTTCCTGAGATGATTCGGCTAGCCGCTTCACTTTGCGAGTTGTTTCGGCCACTGTTTCGCGAATTTCTAAAATCCCTGATACAGTTCGCTCCACAGCTTCACCGCCTTTGAGTGCGGTGGCTGACGCTGAACGCGCCACTTCCTCTGCTTCACGGGCGCTTTCTGCCACCCGCTGAATTGAGTCGGTCATCACCTGCACTGAGTTGAGGGTAACGGCCAGCTCCTCGGCTTGGCGCAAGGCGTCAGAGGAGAGCGATCGCGCAAAGATTTCATTCTCAGTAGAACTCTTACTCACCTGCCGGGTGGCCTGTTTCACCTGCTGCACAATCTCCCGCAGGTTTTGAATGGTCAAGTTAAACGAATCAGCCACTGCACCCAGCACGTCTGCCGTCACCTCGGCCTGCACCGTCAGGTCTCCGCGAGCGGCTCCTTCTACATCGTCTAGTAAGCGAATCACCTGGCGCTGCAAGTCTTCTTTTGCCTGCTCTTGCTCCTCTGCCTTGCGTTGAGCTTCGCTGGTAGTGGTAAAAATCACCCGTGCCATCTGGTTAAACCCAGTCGCCAATTGACCCAGTTCATCTTCGGCGTAGACCGTTGCTCGTGCCCCCATGTTGCCCTGCGACACCGAATCGAACTGAGCCTGCAAATCGACTAGCGATCGCCTAATTTGCTTCGAGGTAGCCCAGCTTAATGTGGCGGCAGTACCAGCCCCAAACAAACCCGCAGCCGCAGCCATAATCAGCCCCGTCTGCTGGGTATAGGGCACCACCGTCGGCTTGTCTTTTTCGGCCACAAAAAAGTTAGAGGCTAAATTGCCTACAATTGCCACAGCCAGCATCGACACTACCCCAGTAGCTCCCGCCACAATCCAGCGCTTAGTTGCCAACGGCGCATTTTCCACAAACGCCAGCCAGCCCTGATCTACGGCTACTTCTGCCTCTATAGTCCGGCCATCCATTTGGGCAAACATGGGCAGTGCATCAGACGTCCCAGAAATGCTAAAGATTTCGTCTTCCCGAATCACAGACTGATCGATCCCATCTGTCAGATCAAATCCGCCATTGCTTGAGGAAAAATCTCCTCTGTCCATGATCCCAAAGCCAGATCCCCCTACAGAAGGGCTAGTAAACTCAGCCGACTGGTTTATATCAAAATCGGGCAAACTGCCCAAATCGTCGAACTCGTCAAACTCATCTAGAAAATCGGCGCTGCTCGCAGCACTGCTAGAGTTGACGACTGAGTTGCCCGTGGTGGCAAAATCATTCAAGTCATCTAGCTCATCTAGCTCAAAGCCACTGTCAAATGGAGACACATAAGTGTTCTCGTCCAGCTCCGATGCATCAGCCCCAAACGTTGGCGCACCTGAACTGCTGGAATTGTCATAGCCAAATCTTGACTCAGCTTGAGCAGCAGCCTCAAACTCTTCCGGCATCATAAAGAACGTGTCTTCTCCCTCGTGACGAGGGCTAGCATCCGGCTGATCTGCCGCTGCGCTTGGAAACGAATAAGTAGAGTTAGAGTCAAACGACGGGGTCGTGTAGGGATCTGAACTGGGAAGCCGATCCGCATCCTCTAGGGAGGCAAAATTTTCATCGTCTAGCTCAGGAAAGGCAGAGTAGTCGCTATCGAAGACGTCAGAAGACTGTGCCGATGTCTCAGCCGACTGGTTGAAGGTAAACGGATCGTTAGTGGTGCTGTAGGGGGTGGCAGATTGATCATCGCTGCTGAGCGCAAACGGATTATCTAACTCAGGTGTAAAGGATAAGGATTCACTTGAGAAATCGTCGGGGGTGTCAAGGTTCTCAAAACTGAACGCGTCTGTAAACCCACCACTGGGATCAAGAGAGGACTGAGCCGTGTCGGTGGTGCTAAGAAAATCGTCATCAATATCGGCAAAGCTATCGTTGGCAAAGCCGCTGCCGGCAAACCCACCATCGGTAAATTCATCCGCCCCAAACGACTCTTCTTGCCCAGTGGGTTCATCATCGCCGCCAAATTGGCTAATGGTTGCCAGTCCGCTGTTGGCATAGTCTAGATATTCTGGATCGGTAGTGAGACTCAAAACCGACTGATACTGCTCTCGGGCGATCGCGTATTGCTGCAACCCATAGCAATAGATATGTCCCCGCAGCAGCCGAACATTCGGATCGTCGGGGTGGCTTTCGACGAGGCGATCGATGATGGCAGCGGCGTCCTCATACTTCGCCTGCGTGTAAGCTTTGAAAGCCTGTTGATAGTCTTGTGCGTACTCACTGCTTGATCCCATTTGCCCTCTCCTTGCCCATGCAAGTATCCGAATGTGCTAAACGTTTAGGCTGCCCACCGCGCCGAGCGAAGAATCGCGACTTGGTCTAACAGCCTGAGGAATCGACTATTCTCGTTGACAAGCGTCCACTCGCCTCGAATAAATGGAGCCATCCCATCTGGAATGTTGATCGGCATCTGTACGTCATCAATACTGAGCCAATCCATTTCGTTGATCCGGTCTACGGCCAGACCCAACATCGTATCTTGGTCTTCGACTGCGATCACAGAAATTTCTGGGCGATCGGTACTCAACGGAGTAGAGTCTCCCAAAAACTGGCCTAAATCAGCCACCCAGACTACTCGGCCGCGCACATTAAGAGTGCCTAATAATAGCGGAGAGACATTCGGGATGGGCGTAATCCGGTCGGGCGGTAAAGCAAGTACCTCTTTAATCCCCATCGCTGGTAAAGCAAATTCGTCGCCTGATGCCACAAAAAACCTCAGATGCAGCTCACCCTCAGGGCTTTCTAGCTCCTGAAACTCTGCTCCTTGATCTTGCCCTCGACCCGTTAGAAAATCCGGATTGCCTATCATCTGTCTCTACCCCTATCCTCGCAACAGTTGCTTGACCGTGCCCACCAACTCAGTCGGCTGGAACGGCTTAGCAATGTAGGCATCTGCCCCCTGCTTCATGCCCCAGTATCGATCAAATTCTTCGCCTTTTGAGGAACACATCACGACAGGAATGTTTTGAGTTTTTGGATTCGCTTTGATCTGACGACAGACTTCGTACCCATTCATCCGAGGCATGACGATATCTAACACAACTAGGTCGGGTGAATGACCTTCGATTTTTTCTAAAGCTTCTACCCCATCACTCGCAATAGTGACATTCAGACCACTACCTTTGAGCAGATCTGTAATCATCGCCCGCTGGGTCATGCTGTCTTCTACAACCAAAACTGTGCTCATAACTCCTTACGCTGTAACTATAAAGATAGAAGTCACCAAATAAAAATTCCTAGCGTGAAATTTTGGCATCCCTAATGCTACTTTGATGATTGAATTTAGTCTGAATCTTAACCTCGATCAGGCTATGTGCGTTTAGCCCTGTCTTGATTGTGCACTACTAGCAGGGGTAGAGATTGGTGAAGATGAGTCAGTAGTATCAAGTTCTAACTCACTTTCAAGGTCTGCCGCCAGCAATTTTTCAAAGCTGGGGTGGGCGGGATCACCAGGCCCGACGTACTTTTCGACTAGGGTGAGCAGTTCGTATTCACCAAATGGCTTTGTCAGGTAGTCTGTGGCTCCTACCATTCTGGCTCTAACGCGGTCAATAAACCCTTCTCGCCCGGTCAGCATGACGATTGGGGTTTGCCGGAAGACGGTCGATTTGCGCAGCATGGCAGAAATTTCGTAGCCATCCAGTTCAGGCATTGAAATATCACACAAAATTAGATCAGGCTTCAGTTGAAACACTAGGCTCAGTGCCTTCAGGGGATTGCCAATAGAGGATACCTCATAGCCATGCTGTTGCAGAATATCTTCTACAGTTTGACGGATAGCGACGCCATCGTCGATACAAACCACTCGAGGCACGCGGTTAGGACGAGCTAGCTCCAAGCTGGGTGCCAGATCAGGTGAGGGATTCAGTAATTGCACTAATCCCTGCTGGACGTAGGGGTAAACGACACGGGCAACGGTGAGAATGTCGCGGTTTAGGTAGCGGGCAATTTGGCGGATGGATGTTTTGCTATCCATCCAGGTCGTGAGGGTTTGAAAGGTGTTGGCTTTGAGTGTGGCTCGGAGCTGGTCAGGATTGGCGATCGCCGGACATTGGTCGGGCGACTGAATTTGTGGATGAAACCGTTTCCACTGCTGTACCTGCTTCATGATTTTCATGACTAGAGGGCCAATCTCTAGGGTGGTCAATTGGGGAGACAGGGCAGAGCTAACCTCAAATATAAAAGATCCGTGATGCAAGCTCAGCAGGTCAAACAAGGTTTCGTGCACCATGCTTTGGATGATGCTACGGCCTTGAGCCGGGGTCAACGTCCGGTTTTCTAGCAATGCCCACAGATGTCCATATTCTGGAGCATTGGTGGTGGCGATCGCCGCTGACTCACTCACTGAACCCAGCGCCTTTTCTAACTTGTAGCGTCGCAAATGATCGCGCAGACGCTGCAAATTTCCTTTCGCATCTCCAGCATAGATAATTTGCCCGTTTAGAAAGAAAACGAACCAGGACTTTTCGGCAGTGGCTTTTGTCACCCGATTCCATAGAGCGCTGCCACCCGACAACCCGTCTCCCGATGGACCCGTCCAAGACGAGCCATAGGCTTCCACCAGCAGCTCACCCGTTCGTTGACCCAACTCAATGAGCTGTAGGATGCTGCGGATATCGATCTCACTCAAGTTACCTTGCATGCAGCCAAATTATTCTCCTGGAGACATTTGAGATATATAAGCCAATCTGTCTAAGCCCGAGGCACCCACAAAAACTATCAGATTCTATGGCTTAATCGTCAAGGCTGGAGGCGTCGAGATGGAATTAGATTGATCTAGCTTTGATCTAGGATTCCCCGATTGCTTCAGGGAATAGACAGGATCTGAGCAAAATTACTGAAAGTTGGGTAGGGTGCCAGAGCGGCTGAATATTTCTCAGATGAAACTTGAAGCAAAAAAACAAAGCGGCCTAAAAACTACCTGAGCGCAGATGTTTGCCTAATTGGGTGTCGCTACCGCCTCTGGTCAACGCCAGCAACCAATCTCGACACCGTTCAACCTCGAACTCTCGTCTCTTCAAAAATTAAACGGTTCAGATTATACGGTTCAGACTATACGGTTAAGCAGCACTGCAATTGCGGATAAAGCTTGCACTGTCTTTTTACTATAGCTCTCTCTTGAAACTCTTCAAAATCAGGACGCTTAGCGAAATACAGCTGATGTTAGCAGCGATCAAGGCGATCGCACCGCTCTTTTTGTTCGCCAACAAATAATCCAAAAAACTGAAAAACATCACACCTCGTATCCGCTGCATGTAATCAGTCTGCACTTAATTATTGGATTTACATAAAGTAGAGCAGCTATATGCGATTCTCTAGCCACCTTGATGGGGTGATGGTGCTACATTTGATCGGAAAGGTGATCGGAAAAGGCAAAATGCTTGACTGACTGAACCCTCTGCTCCTTAAGTAGAGAAGTAGAGTATTGTTAGGCGCACCTGTTATACCCTGTACTCAAACGCGAACAGCGAGTGGATCGGGCGATCGCTCTCAGTCCGATGTTTCTGAGGTAACTGTACCTCTGATTTGGCCACCAACCGATCGAGGGCTGATAGCAAACGCGATCGCAGCCTCAAACTAGGAGAACGCGCTAAAATCTGTCGTGAACTGAGCATAGACACTGAGCATAGACACAGAAGAGGATATCGGCGTGCTGTATCTAGCGGAAGTCAAGAGAGAAAAAAGAGTGCTTGGCAGCAGCAAGGCTGAGCTGAAGCTGCTAGCCTGTCAGCGCTCCGAAAATAGCTGGAGTGCTGTACAGGGCGATGAAAGCGTTCCTGCTCCAGATGATTCTAACTATATGGCTGGCATCCTGGTTATGGTGGAGCTGAGCGGCAACCGGCAGGTGCAGCGCCACTCTGAAGCTGGGATGCAGCTGGTCAAAATTTTGCAAAACTTCTCTCGATTTCAAGAGAAATCTAAAACGCAAGAAGATGAAATTGAGCAGTGGAAGCAGTCTTTAACCTATCAGAGCCAGGAGCTGAACCGTCGAGAGCTGGAGATGGAAGCCCGACAAGAACAGCTCCAGCAAATGGAAGAGGATTTTGAGCGGTTAGAGCAACAGCGCCAAGAGATTGAGACCGATCGCCAAGATGTGGACAGGCTGCGCAGCGAATTTGAGCGCAAGAGCCAAGAATTAGAAGGGGCATGGGCACAGCTCCAGGGGCAAATGAGCCAGCTGAAAGAGCAGCAAGTGCAGTTTAATCAGGTATCTCAAGCCTCTGTCCTAGATGATGCCAAGGCTCAAGAAATTCAGGAGCTACTGAATCGGCTATCGGGAGCCATTGCCCCAACGGAAGCAGTCCGCGAACAGCTCAATCTCTCATTTGACCTGCTGTCTCAACGGCAGCATGTGATCGAACAACATGGACAAAGTTTAGAGCAGCAGCGAACCTCTGCCCAGCAAACTCAGACGGATTTAGACCAGAGAGTGCAAGAGTTTGAAATGCGTTGGCAAGAGTGGCAGCAAGCCCAAACGCACCTAGAGAATCTGAAATGTGAACTGAGTGCTCGTCAAAAAGCGCT
The DNA here is from genome assembly GCA_949127925.1 of Synechococcales cyanobacterium PMM_0002. Classification (GTDB taxonomy): domain Bacteria; phylum Cyanobacteriota; class Cyanobacteriia; order Elainellales; family Elainellaceae; genus CASBQJ01. The sequence continues at coordinate 4,897 of CASBQX010000345.1, read as the reverse complement.
GGAGCTAAAGCAAGAATATGCTCAAGCGTTGGTGACTCAGCTACAAAAGCAAGATAGCCTGCATCAGCAGTTCTGCTACCTGGCAGAGACCTCTGACCGGGTCAAAATTGGGACAAAGGTCGATCGAGAGGCTCTAGAGAAAATGTCTCTAGAAGTGTTAGAAACCGTGGTTCGAGATTTGGAGGGAGATCTGGAAAAGGTTTCTCGTTTTGTCAACAGCCAGGAAGAAGAGCTGACCCTGCAACAAGATACGATCAATGAGGTGAGTCAGCAGATTCAAGGAGCGAGCGAATACGATCGCCTGCGGATAGAGTCAGAGCTGGCGGACGAGCAAGATCGTTACAAAATGCTGAATGAAACGCTGGTGGGGCAGCGGCGCAATCTGCAAGAGCGCCGAGATGTCTTAAAACAACATCAGCTCGTCTTGAACAAACGACGAGGCAATACAACAGGCAATGAACAAGGGCAAGACATTGATATTGCTCCTGTCTTAAATCAGCTAGATGTTTTGCGGCAAGAGCTAGCCGAGGCGATTCGGCAGGCTCAGGCACAGGTGCAGGTTCTACAGCAAGAGCTGGATCAAACGCAGGGGGCTGTAGACCAGCAGCAGGGAGAGCAAGAGTCTCGATGGCAGGAAGTCAAACGCTGGGAGCGTGAACTGCTAGAGCAAAAAGCCTCAACGGGTGAGCTGTGGGGTCGAGTTAATGCCTATCAAGAGTCGCTCCAACTGATGCAAGAGAGCGCTAGTGGGTTGAGAGAGAAGCTGGATGCGATCGCCCAGATGATGGCTCAGTTCCAAGAAGCTAGCGATTTTCAACTTCAGGCGATCGCTGAAATGCGTCAGACCATCATGAGCCTTTCGGAAAACCGGACACCCGAGTTTGTGGCGTGAGACCCCCATGGCAGGGATAAAATCTGTGTTTACGGCTTGGTTTTCCGTGCCCTTTTGGTGCCAGAAGTCAAGCCCTTTGTGATTCCCACCCAGCTCCATCCGGCATGATAGCTCTGGATAAATTAGCGTTATGGAAATTGACTTGGGCAATTTTTGCATTAAGCAAGACCGCTTCGCTCAGGTCTGCTTCGCTAAGATTTGCCCAGTTGAGCTTGGCACGGTACAGGTTGGCCTTGTGGAGGTTAGCGCCCCGCAGCGACGTCCAGCTCAGGTTTGCGCCTCGCAGGTTAGCTTGGCTCAGATCAGCATTGGTGAGATTGGCACTCATAATGCGGGCACGGCTCATGTCAGCTGCGCGCAGGTTGGCTTCTTCTAAGCTGGCTCCATGCAGAATTGCCGCCGTTAGGTTAGCGTTCTCCAGCACAGCTTCATTCAAACTGGCATTGGTGAGATTAGCGTTTTCCAAAATAGCTCGCGTTAGATTGGCAGCCACCAGTCTAGAGCGAGTTAAGACCGCTTCACTCAAGTTGGCATCGACCAAGATCGCTCGATCAAGCATGGCTTCTGCCAGGTTGGCTCCCACCAATATCGCTCGACTGAGGTTAGCATCCGTTAGCTTAGCCCCTCTCAACCCCACTTCCGTCAGATTCGCATCCATCAAGTTAACCTGATGCATCTCTGCTCCAATCAAATTTGCCTGGGTCAGATCAGCTTCACTTAAGTCGGCATTGACCAAGACCACTTCTCGCAAATTGGCTAGCCTCAGGTCGGCTCCCCGTAAGTTTGCCTGACTCAAATTGGCTCGACGCAGGTTAGCTTCGCTTAAGTTGACTCCCCTTAGATCAATTCCGGTGAAATCAATTTCTCGAAAATCTCGTTTACCTGCTGCATAATGACTAAGCAGTTCATCAACATTCATGGGGTTGGTCATTGTGGCTGTGATGGGTGGCTCATCGTTATAGAATTCCCCTGAATATGTGGGCAATCCGCATTTTTTAGAAAACCTGTCGATGCTCCCTCTCTACAGCGTAAAACAAGACTGTCAAGATTCCTGATTTTTACGTTCCGCAGTCTTTCTAATCGTAATTCTCGCTGGGGTTAGATGCCATTAATAGATTGCAACCCACCTTAAAATGAAAACTATTGTCTAAAAGGGCTTGGGAGTTTGAGAAAATAAAGTCCTATGCAATGTCTTGGGGGCTGCCTGCCTCACGTTGATTGAACTCAGCCCAGACGTGAATAGGCGCGCTGAATATCCCCTTCCATATATCGTTGAGGAACGCTACAGAATGTCTGAGAATACCAGAAGTCAGGCTGTAACCCAAGGTGTACAGCGCAGCCCCAACCGTGCCATGCTACGCGCAGTTGGATTTCAGGATGAAGATTTTAAAAAACCCATTGTGGGAGTGGCCAGTGCCCACAGCACAATTACGCCTTGCAATATGGGCATTGCGCCGTTAGCCATCCAGGCCGAGGCAGGGATTCGGGCGGCTGGAGGGATGCCTCAAGTATTTGGCACCATTACGGTCAGCGATGGGATTTCGATGGGGACGGAGGGGATGAAATACTCTCTGGTATCGCGCGATGTGATTGCCGACTCGATTGAAACAGCGTGCAGTGCCCAGAGTATGGATGGCGTCTTGGCCATTGGCGGCTGTGATAAGAATATGCCGGGTGCCATGATTGCCATGGCGAGAATGAATATTCCTGCCTTGTTTGTCTACGGCGGCACGATCAAGCCAGGGCATATAGATGGCGAAGATTTGACGGTAGTGAGTTCGTTTGAGGCCGTTGGGCAATATAGTGCGGGTCGGATCGACGAGGTGCGGCTCATGTCGGTGGAGCGGAATGCTTGCCCTGGGGCGGGTTCCTGCGGCGGCATGTATACGGCTAACACCATGTCGTCGGCGTTTGAAGCGATGGGCATGAGCCTGATGTATTCGTCTACGATGGCGGCAGAAGATGCTGAGAAGGCAGAAAACACGGCGCTGGCGGGCCAGGTATTGGTAGAGGCGATTCGCAAAAACCTGTGCCCGCGCGACATTATCACGCGCAAATCAATTGAGAATGCGATCGCCGTGGTCATGGCGGTCGGTGGGTCTACCAATGCGGTGCTGCACTTTTTGGCGATCGCCTACTCTGCCGGAGTGCCCCTAGTGCTCGATGATTTTGAAGCCATTCGCGCCCGCATTCCGGTGCTGTGTGACCTCAAACCATCAGGTCGCTACGTCGCCACCGATTTGCACAAAGCCGGAGGCATTCCCCAGGTGATGAAAATGCTGCTCAGCCACGGCCTGCTGCACGGCGACTGCCTCACCATCACCGGAGACAGCATCGCCGAACGGCTAAACGACATACCCGATGCCCCTCGCCCCGACCAGGACGTGATTCGTCCCTGGAACAATCCGATGTACCCACAGGGACACTTGGGCATCTTGCGGGGCAATCTGGCTCCAGATGGGTCAGTGGCCAAGCTAACGGGGATCAAAAAGCGCAGTATTACCGGGCCAGCCCGCGTGTTTGAGTCGGAAGAAGACTGCCTGGACGCTATTTTGGCTGGCAAGGTAACGGCGGGCGATGTGCTTGTGATTCGCTATGAGGGACCCAAAGGTGGCCCTGGAATGCGCGAAATGCTAGCTCCTACCTCTGCCATTATTGGCGCAGGCTTGGGCGATTCAGTAGGGCTAATTACCGATGGTCGGTTTTCGGGCGGCACCTACGGCATGGTGGTGGGGCATGTCGCTCCGGAAGCGTTTGTCGGTGGCACCATTGCCTTAGTGCATGAAGGCGACAGTGTGACGATTGATGCCGATGCTCGACTGTTGCAGGTGAATGTATCGGACGAGGAGCTGGCGCAGCGACGCGCCCAGTGGCAACCGCCCCAGCCGCGCTATACCAAGGGCGTACTGGCAAAATATGCCAAGCTTGTATCGTCCAGCAGCGTGGGTGCGGTCACAGATCTCGATCTGTTCTAAGGCCAATCTAGACAGATTAGTGGAGTAGTCCAATGTCTGGCGTAGGGGCGGTTCGCGAACCGCCCCTGCAAACGTATATTCCCTTATGGCCATTTAATTTGATGTCAGTCAACGCGCCTCTCGTTGCCAGAGTTTGATGGTGCTATCCCAACTGCCGCTGACGAGGGTCTGGCTGTCGGGGCTAAAGGCGATCGCCCACACCCATCCGGCATGACCCGTTAGGGTATCTGCTAACGCACCCGTGTTCAGATTCCAGAGGCGAATGGTGCGATCGCTGCCCGCCGAGGCCAGCAGTCTACCATCAGGGCTAAAGGCCACCGCATTGACCGCATTCTCATGGGCCGTAAACGTATGCACTAAGCGGCCACTGCGGAGTTTCCACAGCTTAACGGTAGAGTCGGCGCTGGCGCTCGCCAAAAGTTGACCATTGGGACTAATGGCGATCGCCGTCACTTCGGCTGTGTGTGCTGTAAGGCGGGGATAGCCTTGGCGGTCTTGCCATTGCCAACGGCCAATGGTTTGATCGCGGCTGGCTGTGGCCAGCAGAGTACCGTCAGGACTACACGCCAGCGCTAGCACCCAATGGTCATGCTGCGTCAGAATCGTGCTGTTGATCTGGGACTGGTTAATCTGGGATTGGTTAATCTGGGGCGGCTTGATCTGGGGCTGGCTGCTCTGGGGCTGACTGTGCTCGCGTCTATTCTCCCCAGCACTTGCCGCCAGCAGACTTAGCGGCCACAGCCGCACCGTTTGATCTTGGCCACCAGAAAACAGCGTGCCGCCATCGGGGCTAAAGGCGATCGCCCGCACCCACGAGGTATGCCCCTCCAGAGTTTGCATACGTTGCCAGGGTCGAAGCGGAGAGCCTGAAGTCAGAACGGTCACGGCATGAGGGGAAATAGGGGAGCGAGCGCATGAGGAAACGATTGGGTGAGCATAGCAGGGACGTCCTAGGGTGAGATAGCCCAGAAGCAGAGATAGTAGCGATACACCTCAATCCATTCTCCTGGAATTCCAGATCCAGCTCCTG
>CASBQX010000344.1 GCA_949127925.1 Synechococcales cyanobacterium PMM_0002 | reverse complement strand
TTTGTCAGCTTGGGCGGTGAAGCGTTCATTGCCGGCAATGCCATTTTGCAAGCCTACACCGACCCCGCCATCAACCCGATTTACGTCCTAGACAAACACGGCACCATCCGCCGCCTGTTGACCAGCCCACCCGCTGGCTACACCGAAACGTCGCTGTCGGTGGCCACCTTAAACCAGTCCACGTTCACCTACACCAACGACTCCGACTACAACGAATTTTTAGCCGCCTACGGGGCGATCGCACCCACTACCATTCCCCAGCTCACCTCCCGCACTGGCGTCGAGACGCTGAGAACCTCCACCGGGTTCTCCTACCTCGCGTTTGTCTTCGGCGTCCGCAATGCCCTCGCTCCGGCCAATGACAATTTTTTGGTGGGCGATGACCAGGCCAACACGGCAGACGGGGCGGGCGGCAATGATACCATCAGCGGCAAGGGAGGCCGCGACGAGCTAAAGGGCGGCACCGGGAACGACACGATCAACGGCGGATTGGGGGGCGATCGCCTCTTTGGCGATGCGGGTCAAGACACGGTGGCGGGCGGAGTCGGGCAAGATATGCTGATAGGCGGGGCGGGCAACGATGTGCTGTTCGGCAATTCCAACCGAGATCGCTTGACCGGGGTAGACCCCGATTCGGTCAACCCAGGCCGGGGCGAGGTAGACAGGCTGAGCGGCGGCAGTGGCCTCGACGTGTTTGTATTAGGCAACGCTGCCACTGCTTTCTACAACGATGGCAAGCCCAATCTCACTGGCAAACAAGACTATGCCCTAATCACCGATTTCAAGCCAACCGATGTGATTCAACTGCACGGCAGCGCCGCCGATTACACCCTGACTGCCCTCTCCGGTAAACTGGCTGGCACCCTCATTAGCCTAAAAACGGGCAACCAACCTGAATGGATTGGGGTGGTGCAAGGCGGATCTGGACTCACGCTTAGCAGCAGCGCCTTTAGCTTCGTTTAACAGCCGCGATCGCCCCTCACCTGTTCTCCTGCGACTCTGTCCCCGGACGCTGGATCAGACTAATCACCTGACCCGAATTGCGGGTTGGCGTTAATCGTGACCAGTCCCTTACCTCTGTAATTCGAGTAACGTGCATCAGGTGGATAATTTTTCTGACCCAGGTTGGTGCCCCAATTAAAATAATCCAGTGCGATCGCTTTTCAGAACGCGTGAGATGCTCAATTACCGCATCAAGCGGCGTTTCATCTGTAGCTGTATCTGCATGAGGCGTGAGTTTTTCTGTCATTTGGGTTCGCTACTGACAAGAACGAGGATGTACAAAATTTTGTACATCCTCATATTACACGAATGTACAAAATTTTGTACATTTACTTGAACATGCTCCTCTGACACGATGAGGAACATGGGAAAAGCCGGAAAAGCCCTCAAGCAGGTGCTAGAGAAATACAGTATCAGTCAGAATCGTCTGGCCGTCACCATGAACGTTCGGCGTTCTACGGTCAATCAATGGTTTAACGAACTGAGCGATCCATCCGCAGAATCTGCAACTCAGATTATTGCTGCCTTAGAGATCCTTAATGAGGTGGCCGCTAAAGAATTTGTGGCGTTGTATTTGGGTCGCATTGCCCAAGATGATCCACCCGCGTAGAGACGCGATTAATCGCGTCTCTATTGAAAATTGGCCACCACCCCACAAACCCCGCAGGTTTTTTGTAGAGACGCGATTAATCGCGTCTCTACAAAAAACCGAGACGGGCACCCGTAAATTGCTTTCCACAGGGGATACTGCGCCCTTGTATTTAGACGCGATTAATCGCGTCTCTACAAAATACCTGCGCTCTTGTATTTAGACGCGATTAATCGCGTCTCTACAAAATACCTGCGGGCACCCGTAAATTTCTTTCTACCGGGGATGCTGCGCTTTTGTATTTAGAATTGGTATCTGTGTCTAAATTTGGGTATTCGGCGAAGGTTGAATCTCGGGCAGAGGCCGAATCTCTGGTTGAATCTGAATCTCGGGCGAAGGTTGAATTTCTGGTAAAGGCCGAATTTCCGGTTGAGGTTGAATTTCTGGCTGAGGCGGTGTCTCTGGCAGGGGTTGCCCGTCCGCTGGCGGTTGTATCTCTGCTGGAGGCTGACTGACCTGCTGAATCTGTTCAGCAAAGTAAGTCGCCTTAGCGCCATAGCTTAGCTGCTGAGCCAGTTGCAGGGCTTGTTGAAATGCCGCGATCGCCAGATCTGGCTGACCAGTTGTCCGATGAATTTGCCCAATTTGGTCATAGACATTCATATTGCCGATCACGTCATACGACTGCTGATTAACCGTGAGCAGCAGTTGATAGACCGTAAAGGCATCGAGGGGGCGATTTAGCGTCGTGTAAAGGTCGGCCAAACGATAGAGCGACTCGCTGGCAAATCCATATTGCTGCTGGCTTTGTGCCAATGTAAATGCGTCTTGATAGCTGGCAACCGCAATATCGGGGCGATCAATGGCGCGGTAATTATCCCCCAGCTCAATTTTGAGCAGTGGAATCCGGCTCAGCGCTAATGGGTCTAGCTGATATCGCTCTAGTAACTGCTGCTGGATGGCGATCGCCTGAACGGGCTGATCCCCTTTTTGGTATACATAGGCCAGTTGCTGCAAATAATTTAGCTCTGCTATGGGGTCGTTGGCGGCACGGACAATCTTGAGTAAGTCTTCATAGGCGATCGCCGCGTCGGTAAAATTAAACCAGGCGACATGCAGGTCGGCGAGGGCGGTAAGGACGATCTGCTCGGTTGCCACATCTGGCTGCGATCGCACCTGAGCCAAAAGTTGGGTGTATAGAGTCACCGCAGAGGTATAGACCCGCATCGACTGATACGCTTGGGCAACGCTAAACAGCAGCTCAAAATTGACAGGCTGTAGCACATCTAGCTGCACCTCTAGCTCAATCGCTTGCAGCCGCTCGGTAATAATCCGCACATCGTCGCCCCGGTTCTCTTGCCACGCAATCTGACCGAGGCGCGCTAGGGCTGGCACCTCTTCCTCAACGCCAAGCACGCGCCGCAGCCGCAGTTCGCGATACCAAATCTCAAAGGCGGCATTGGTTTGCTTGGCTTGATACAGTACCTCGCCTTGGCGTTGCAGATCCTCTAGCGCTTGCCGCAAGGCTAGGCGCTCTAACGGGCTGTAGGGGCGCTCGACAATCAGTTGAGGCAGCAGCGGGTCGGGTTCTGCGGTTGGCTCTAGCGGGCTGGGGGGAAATTCCTCTAGCGCCTGCTCGTCCGTTTGATCACCAGAATCGCCAGAATTACTAGAATCGACCGATCCAGTTGAGGGATCAGCAGCGCCAGACCCAGAGGTGCCGTCAGCCGGACTGATGGGCGATGGCTCGGCGGTTGGGACTGGAAACGGGATGATTTGGGCGATCGCGCTGGGAGCCGACAGCAGCAGCGCAGTGCCGATCAGCAGACCTGAGCAACGGGGGGTGAACGGGGCGATCGCGCCGACCCATTTCCACCACAGTCCTCTGCGCCGAGTGTCGGCCAACGGGCACATCTGGCCTGGGGTTACCTCATCCGCCGCTGGTAAATTGCTCACGCGTAGCCCAATGTTTTCCATGACCGCCTTTCAAGTCTCAATGCCTACTTTAGCAAGTGACTGCTCCTTCTATCGCGACCAGATATAGCGACCATGCCATAATGGGCAGTGTTTCAACTGTGCTATTAATCGCGAGGGTGCAATGAAAGCAAGGTTCGCACAGATGGGAGTGAAGGTGTCGTGAAGGTTTTGGTCGTGGGCAATGGCGGGCGCGAACATGCGCTGACTTGGAAGCTCCTCCAGTCTCCTGGGGTGCAAGAAGTGGTGTGTGTACCGGGCAATGGCGGCACTGCCAACTTGCCGCGCTGCCGCAATCTGGCCATGTCGGTCACGGCGTTTGAGGGCATTGCCCGCTGTGCGTTGGTCAACAACCTGGAACTCATTGTGGTAGGCCCCGAGGTGCCGCTGGCCGCTGGCATTACCGACTATCTCCAGGCGCAGGGGTTAACGGTGTTTGGGCCAACCCAGGCGGGGGCACAAATTGAATCGAGTAAAGCCTGGGCTAAAACGCTGATGGCAGAAGCGGGGATTCCCACAGCGGCAGCGGCGGTATTTACTGAGCGAGATGCGGCGATCGCTTATGTCAATCAGCACGGTGCGCCGACTGTCATCAAGGCCGACGGGCTAGCGGCAGGGAAAGGGGTGACGGTGGCAATGACGGTGGAGGAGGCGATCGCTGCCCTGCAAGCTATTTTTGACGGCCAGTTTGGCGACGCAGGCAAGCGCGTGGTGATTGAAGACTATTTGACGGGGGACGAAGTGTCCGTGCTGGCCGTCACCGATGGCCTCACGATTCGCCCCCTGTTGCCCGCTCAAGACCATAAGCGGATTGGCGAAGGCGACACGGGCGAGAATACGGGCGGCATGGGTGCCTATGCCCCAGCGCCCCTGGTGACTCCAGCGCTGATGGCTCAAATTCAAACTGAGGTGTTAGAGGCGGCGATCGCTGCCCTGCGCAACCGAGGCATCGACTACCGAGGCATTCTCTACGCCGGGTTGATGATCACACCTCAAGGGCAGCCGAAGGTAATCGAATTCAACTGCCGCTTTGGCGATCCCGAAACCCAAGTCATCCTGCCCCTGCTCAAAACGCCCCTAGAAAAAATCTTGCTCGCCTGCGCCCAACAGCGGCTAGCAGACCTACCCCCCCTAGAATGGCAAACCGGAGCCGCTGCCTGTGTGGTTCTCGCCGCAGCCGGATATCCTGCGGCATACGAAAATGGGCTACCTATTCATGGCATCCCAGAGGCTGAAGCCACAGGCGCACTGGTCTTCCATGCCGGAACCAAGCTTGTGCAGTCTCAGGTCTTTACCGATGGTGGCCGGGTAATCGGAGTAACTGCCGTCGGCGATGGAGTCACAGAGGCGCTAAAAAATACCTATGCGGCGGTAGAGTGCATTGATTTTGAGGGCAGGTACTACCGACGAGATATTGGGCACCGCGTGCTCATGTGAGCGCGCACAACCCCACCTCTCCTGTGAGGACATGCGACAATGAGATAAGAAATCTACTGTGTTCAGTATTCCACTCCATTATTGCCGGGTGAATTTGCGTTGTTAGACCTCCTAAAGCAGATTCGAGACCTCATTCGCCGCTGGTGGTCTGAGTTTACTCTCCAGACCAAACTAATGGCGGCAGCGACCCTCATGGTGTCACTCCTCATGAGCGGGCTGACATTTTGGGCGGTTAACTCCATTCAACAAGACGCGCGGGTGAACGACACCCGCTTTGGCAGCGATTTGGGTCTGCTGTTGGCGGCTAACGTGTCCCCGCTCGTGGGTGAAAATGACCTCACCGAGCTGGCACGGTTCACCAGTCGCTTCTACAGCAGTACCTCCAGCGTCCGCTACATGCTCTATGCCGACGCTGATGGCGAAATTTTCTTTGGCATTCCGTTTTCGCAGTCGGAGGTACAAAACTCGCTCACCATTCGACGGCGAATGCAGCTGCCCGAAAACTACAACACCAATCTGGATCATCCTCTGGTGCGGCAACATCTGACCCCCGATGGCGAGGTGACAGATGTATTTGTGCCGCTGAACCATAACGGCAAATACCTGGGCGTATTGGCGATCGGGACCAATCCCAACCCCACCGTCGTCACCTCGTCGCACCTCACCCGAGATGTGACGATCGCGGTCTTTGTCTCAATCTGGGTCATGGTAATTTTAGGAGCCGTATTCAACGCGCTGCAAATTACAAAACCCATCAAAGAGCTGCTGCTCGGGGTCAAAAATATTGCCACCGGAAACTTCAAACAGCGGATTGATCTGCCCTTTGGCGGCGAGTTGGGCGAACTCATCCTCAGCTTCAACGAAATGGCAGAGCGTCTAAAACGGTATGAAGAACAAAATATTGAAGAACTGACGGCAGAAAAGGCAAAACTTGAAACCCT
>CASBQX010000343.1 GCA_949127925.1 Synechococcales cyanobacterium PMM_0002 | reverse complement strand
GGCTTGACAGGTTTGGCGATCGCCGTTGACGAACGCTTACGCTGCCGACGGACAGAACCCAACTCGTCAGGGTCATCCGACTCGATCTCCGCTGCTGCTGCAAGCGCCTCAGATTCTGGCTCTGTTTCCACCTTGTCGCTCGGCGGCTCAGCCACAGCTGACGGCACGACTGAATCTGGCAACGTTAGCTGACTAACGCCAGAGATTCCAGCTAGCGCCGCCTTAGCCTCAGCTCGGTTTGACCCACTCCGCTTCTGCTGAATCAAGATGTCGTACTCTGTTTCTGCCAGAGTTTGTTTCAAAATACGGCTGATGGTAGACGTACTCACATCGAAGCGCTCAGCCAGAGAAGAGGTGGTTTCTTCGGTCTGGCGATAGAGCGCGAGAATTTCTTGCTTGTCTGTATTGGAGAGTTTTGTAGGTGGCATGCCGTGTCCAGTTCCCGTCAGCAGTCTACAGGGCGATTCCAACGGGAATTGCGCCAGCGCTAGACTTGTTACTCCAAATGGGGGTAGTCAAGCAGAGCCTGATCGACCGTAACTCAGATTTTAACTCTAGCCTAGAATTCAACCTTGTTTGCAGGTTTAACCTTGTTTGTAGGTTTATAGCTGTAATCATTCTCCTTATTGTAGTTATTCGCAGCGGGATGGGAAACAGAAGCAACGCCCCCCTTTTAGCCAAAAACTAGCCAAAGATTAGCCAAAGACTAGCCAAAAATAGCTGGGAAGCTAGCTGCGCCTGCGGCTAGAGCGCCGGGAGCGGCTAGACAGGTCATACTCTAGCGCCGCTCCAATGCCAAATAGGCAAGCACTAAAGACCCAAAATACCTCTAGCAATCCGCCCGTTTGATAATCGGAGACAAAGCGGGTGGCATAGAGAAACCACATATCTGCTACATAAAAGCAAATGGCAGCGGCAGCAATAAAGCGCCAAGACACGGAAAAACGTCCGCCCCAAAAGGCTAGCAGCAGCATCGTAGCCGACATCAGCAGCACAATGTCTCCCGCGACGTAGGCGATCGCCAACGAGTCGCCCAGTGGCGCAAACAGCTTTTCTAGTTCTAGTGCCCAGGCTGGCACATCGGCGGCGGCTGTTTCAGCGGCGGCCTCACCAGCTGGGCTAGCCGGAACTACAGGGGGAGTCGTCACGGCTGGAGCGACGATCGAGGGTGCCTCTAGAGGGGCAGGGTCAATAATAGGAGCAGCGTCTGGGGATACTGCGGTGGGAGGTGCCGTAGGAGGTGCTGCGGGAGGTGCCGGAGCTTCTACAGGTGCCGTTTGGGCGATCGCCGGGGCTTCAAATAGAAAGGCTGCCTCGTCTCCCGCGCCGTTATAGACAAACCAGGCGAAGGCCGCTCCAACGATACCAATGCCAAACACAATCAAAATTTGCAAGAAACTTAGATTGAGCTTTCTAGAGGCGACGGCCAGCACCATGCCTGTCCCCACCAACACATACATCAATAGGTAGAAAACGTCTGCTGGAGACACATCTGGCTCTTTACCCCAGCCAATTTCCCACTGTCCCAAAATTAAGTTGCCAATAAAAAAAGACAGCATGCCGGAGCCAATTAGCAGCCAGACTGAGCGACCGCTCACAATTTGGGAACTGCCATAATTGCGAAAACATAGCAGGGCAGCCACTAGAAATGCTGTGCCTTCTAGTACGTAGGTAGTGACGCTATACCAACCAGGGCGCGCCTGCCCCGGCAGCGGCACACTAAATAGTAAAAAGAACATCAGGGCAAAGATGCCCCAAGCTAGCAGGGCGATAATGATGACCTGGACGGACAATAGAGATGCAGAGCCAGAAGACTTCTGATTCACGGTAGTGCTCCTCAGATTTAGGGAAAGACGGTCAAGCGGTTTGATGGAGGCTTGTCTCTAAGATTAGGGGGCCAAAATCAAACCAAAGTAAATTATTTATTAGAGGAGTGTTATTGGGGAAAATAAGCATGTTTGTCAAATTAAAACAGAAATTTCCGGCCTTTCTCACTTTTTCCCAGTAGATTGATCTGCCAAGTAGAGTGATCAACGTAATGTCCTCGGTGCCAATCCAGATCCTCCAACCGCTTGCAGGGGCCATAGCTATTTCCAATCGCTGCCAGTGGGAGATTGTTTCAGCCATGCCATAAATTGGGTGCGATCGCCTGGAGACATATCTTGAAGAGCCTCCATCACTCGTCCAGTAAAGCTAGCATTGCCAAAATGTTGCTTGCCCAGCCGATACAGCTCTTGTAGCAACGTATTGAGGTGATGTTCTTGCCATAATGGAACTTGCAGCGCCGCTAACGGGTCTACAGTTAGAAGTTGGTTAATTGCATCAGGCGACTCCGTTTGAGGGAAGCGCCACTGCTGAAACACCGCCGATAGTTCTTTCTGGAATAGGCCAGCCTGCCGCGCCCCCAGTAAATCTTCAATGTCTAGATATACGGCCTGCAAAATCAGCAAACACGCTTGAATGGAGGCCGGAGGCGTCGCGGCTTCTGGGGCATCTCCCCCTTCAGATCCCAGTTGATCGAGCCGAACTTTCCCCCACACGCTATAGCGATCGGGTTCTTCTAAGAGTACGCAAGCTTTGCCGCGATTATCGGTTAGGTCACGCCAAAACGCCTTAGCGTCTTCTTCTTGAGCCGCATTAAAGATACTGATCAACCGAAATGACTGCCCCTGGTATTGGAGAATCGGAATCTGCTGATCTTTCTTAGGGTGCTGAACGCTCGTGATTTCAACATCCTGCCGCTTTAAGATAAACATGACGCTGCCAATTGTCTCCTATCAGGGGCGGGGTGTTGGGCAAAGACCCGTATGCTCAAAGAACCTACACAAAGAACCTCAGTAGCACCACCTTAGAATTTAGCTGCGAGCAACTTGATCTAAGATTTGCCCATCGCTAGCCAAGATCTGCCATTCTTTGAAGAGGTAACCGCCGTGCAGGAACCCTGGAAGCAATTACCTTGTTTGGCATCTTGATCAGAAATGGGTTGGTTTTAAGTGTACATCGTGATTGCTAGGCTAGTTTAGCCCGTAACCGCTAGCCCCAAAACACTGAGGTGATGGCAGTTTTTATAGATGTGGGTCAAGATGACTTAGTTTGCCCAATTTTTAATTTTTGAGTAACGTTTGTCAAAAAAGTGAATGCTAGAGTAAGAATAGACTGCAAGTAAGTTTCTAGCTCCAGTAGCTCAGCCGGATAGAGCAATTGCCTTCTAAGCAATCGGTCGCAGGTTCGAGTCCTGCCTGGGGCGTTTGATGTCAGTTTCTAGTCTTTTAACTAGGGCTGACGTTAGATTTCAATAGCATGGCTTGATTGGATTGGTGCCCATTTTCGCTTGGTGAGGGCAAATTGGGACGATGATTGAACTTTTAGCTGCCCTTTCAGCCTCAGCCGCCGCAGGTATCCGGATTGCTCTGCCACTGCTATTAATTGGACTCTTACAGCGTCAGAGTCTGTGGTCTAGTGTGCCCATATTATCCCGCGTGCCGCAGCCGTTGGTGCTGGGGGTATTGGTTAGTTGGTCGTTGGTAGAGCTGCTGCTGTCAAAAGATCGCTTAGCTCGGCAAGTTTTACAGTGGATAGAATTAATCTTTAGCCCAATAGTAGGGGCGATCGCAGGCATTACGGTAGCCCGTGTCACTCAGATGGACGAACGCTTGCTGCCCGTGATTGGGATCGTGGGAGGGTTGCTTGCGCTGCTGCTACAGCTGGTGCAGCTCGGGTGGTTCTATCGGCTGCGGGCAGTGCCGCTGTGGGTGATTTTTGCCCAAGATTTTCTATGTGTGCTGCTAGTTTTGTTTGCCTTTGATGCGCCGCGTGAGGGCGGGCTAATTGCCCTGCTGCTGCTGTGGTTGGCAATCCGCAGCTCGAGAGAATGGCAGCACTGGTATCGCACTCAGGCGGCAGGCGATCGCCCCGATGAATGAATAGCCACCGCCATGATCCCCGTCATCTTTTAGGAGTAACAGGTGGGTAGGCGTAAAAGGTAGGAGAACTAAAGGAGTGGTGGGCGTAATGGCGAGGCCAAAATCTAGCAAATCTTTTCGTATTTGGGCTGGAGATAAAGCTGTTCGATCTCTGCTGCCGCTAGAGGTTTAGAAAACAAATAGCCTTGTCCAAATTCACACCCTAGTTTCTGGAGCCATTTGAGTTGGTGTGCCGTTTCAATTCCTTCGGCTACGACGGTTAATCCTAATTGCTGGCTTAAGGTCACGATTGTGCTAACGACTTGATAATCGCAGTTGCCTTCCTGAATCTGGCTGACAAAGGAGCGATCGATCTTGAGGCTGTTGACCGGGAAACAGTGCAAGTAGCCCAACGAGGAGTACCCGGTGCCAAAATCGTCAATGCTGATTTGAATCTGGCGCGATCGCAATTGTTGGGTGAGGGCGATCGCCGTCTGAGCATTGTCCATGATGGCACTTTCAGTAATTTCCAGTTTCAAGCAAGTGGGGTCAACCGCAGTTTCTGCCAAAATCCGATCCACATCTGCCAGCAAGGTGGGCGAGGCAAACTGCCGCACAGACAGATTGACGCTGATGGTTAAGTCAGTCCAACCTTTCTGGTGCCACTGTTTTAGCTGCTGGCATGCCTGCTTTAGCACCATCATTCCCAGTGGCACCACCAGCCCTGTTTCTTCCATGCAAGGAATAAACTCTCCAGGTGCAACCAGGCCGCGATTGGGATGTTGCCAGCGGACTAATGCCTCAAAGCCCTCAACTTCCTGGGTTTGCAGATTAACGATTGGCTGATAGTAGACAATAAACTTCTGTAGCCTTAAAGCTCGCCGCAGGTCATTTTCTAAGGTCAGCCGGTTTAAGGTGGCCAGATGCATTTGAGGTTCAAAGAATTGATAGCAGCCCTTGCCCAAGAGTTTTGCTTTGTACATTGCCGCGTCGGCATCTTGTAAGGGTTCTTCGGGCTGCCGATATGCACTATTAGCACTATTACTCATGGCGATTCCCATGCAGGCGGTCATAAAAATTTCACAACCCGCAATGCTAAAGGGCAGATTAAAGCTCTGGAGAATGGCTTGAATCCAAGAATCGAGGGCGATCGCACTTTCGATTGAATGCAGCAAAAAGCAGAATTCATCCTCCCCCACCCGAGCCAACACATCACCAGGACGCAGATGCTGCCGTAGCCGTTCGGCAATGGCCACTAGCAATTGATTGCCAATGCTGTAGCCCAAAGACCCATTGATTAGCTTGAACTGGTCACAATCTAGATAAGCAACGGCAAATGATGAATCGGGCGTGAGCAATGCCTCCTGTGCGGCCTGGAGTAACGCTATGCGGCTAGGCAGTCGGGTGAGGGCATCCTGGAAAATGATGGTTTTCAGCTCAGCGGTTCGCTGCTGGACTGTTTTTTCTAACGCCGCATTAAAGGCTATTAAGGCTTGCTGCTGTCGCCGAATGCGGAACATTGATCGCATGCGGGCCTGTAACTCTAGTCGATTGACGGGCTTACTGATGAAATCATCGGCTCCTGTGGCTAGGCATTGAGCCAAGTCTTCTTTTGCGGTCAGAGCTGTCACCATAATGATGGGCACCGACTGCCACTCAGGCATGGCTTTTAATCGGCGACAGACTTCAATCCCGTCGAGATCGGGCATCATCACATCGAGCAAGATCACGTCTGGCTGAAAGTATTCGAGTCGGTCGAGAGCCCGTTGACCGCTGGGTGCATAGTGCAGATGATAGCCTTCACCGTGCAGCAGCGTCTCGATGACATCAAAGTTGTCGGGTTGATCATCAACCACCAATACGGAGGTGTAAACAGTCATAGCAGCATGTTGTGGTGAGGGGATTAGGCTGACTGATGCAGCAGGGAAGATGCAGCAGAGAAGATGCAGCAGGGAAGCTGCGGCAGGGAACTTGTCAGACGCTCAACGGAGCAGTAGAGCATTTATCCAGAGCCATCTGGCGGCTGCAAGAATGACTGGATTGTAGTGACTAACTCTTTAAGCCTGATGGGTTTGGTGAGATATTGATTGGCTCCAGCTGCGAGGCATTTTTCGCGATCGCCCGGCATGGCTAGCGCCGTCAAGGCAATGATTGGGGTCTGAGCCAGTTCAGGTTTTTCCCGAATCCGTCGGGTTGCTTCTAGCCCATCCATCCCTGGCATTTGGATATCCATCAAAATGATGTCAGGCTCATGCGCCTGAGCCAGATCAATCGCTTGTAGCCCTGTTTCGGCCACCATGAGCCGATATCCTCTGCTTTCGAGGTAGCCAGTCAGGGTCTCAACGTTGGCGGTATTATCTTCTGCCAATAAAATTAAAGGCAGAACTGGGGGAACAGCCAGCTCAGAGAGGGGCGATCGCAGTTTTTGGACAACGGCGTTAAACTCGCTGCGGGTGAACGGCTTGACCAGGTAAGCAGATGCACCCAACGATAACCCCCGCTGAATTTCATCCACGACCGAGGCCACAATCACAGGGATAGATTGAGTTTTGGGATCTTGTTTCAATTGCATCAATACATCCCAGCCCGAGAAATTGGGAAGTTGCAGATCGAGAATGACCAAAGCGGGCTGGAGCCGTAAGACTTCTGAGCAAGCTCCTTCTCCATATGGATAGATCGTCGCTTGCATGCCTAAATCTTGAAGATAGCGAGCGACGAGATCAGCTGCGGCTAGAGCATCCTCAATCACTACTACTTGGTAGTTGTTGGCAGGCATCAGGGCACAGGTGAGTGCGAGCGCTGGAGCAATGGTAGGGCTGTCGGAGCCGTAAATTAGCGGCAAACGCACCGTGAAACAACTGCCGAGATTGAGTTCACTTTCGACTGAGACTGCGCCACCGTGGAGTTCCACAATTTGTTTAACCAACGCCAAACCCAGTCCGGTACCGGCATACTGGCGGTTCAGGCTACTGTCAATTTGGACAAAGGCATGGAAGAGCCGACCTAGGTCTTTGGGGGCAATTCCAATGCCAGTATCAATAATGGAGAAGACTATTGTTTGGTGCGGCAGGTGTGACGAGAGCGAGTCTGACTCGGGTGAGCCTGACCTGGATGCGTCTGACTCGGGCGAGTCTGACCTGGATGCGTCTGGCCTGGGCGAGTCTGACTTGGGTGCCAGCGGCAACGGCGATTGCTGCGATTGAGACTGACCGTCACCGTCGCCCGCTCGCCCCTCTAGCGGCATTGCCGGAACCGACTCAGGGATAGAGGTTTCTGCCCCAATTTCCAGCGTAATGGTGCCGCCTGCCGGTGTAAATTTGACGGCATTGTTGAGCAGGTTGATCAAGACCTGACGAATGCGGCGATCGTCTGCCCAGATGCTCACATTCGTTAAGTCGTCAGAGATTTGGATGTTGAGGCTGATCTGCTTTTTAAAGGCAAGCTGTTTGACAAACGCGATGCTGCCTTGACATAGGGAGTGAACCGACACTTGGTTTAGTTCCAAGGTTAGCTTGCCGGCCTCGATTTTAGACAGGTCGAGGATGTCGTTAATTAACTCCAGCAGGTGCCTGCCGCTCCGCTCAATGGTGGCGATCGCCTTGGCTTGACGGTCGTTGAGCAGCCCAAACGCAGACTCTTGCAGCCCTTCAGACATCCCCAAAATGGCATTGAGCGGGGTGCGGAGTTCGTGGCTCATGTTGGCCAGAAACTCGTCTTTGAGGCGAGTGGCGCGAGCCAAATCTGCGTTCGAGCGCTCCAGCTGCTGTTCATATTCTTTGCGTGCCCGCATGTCGCGCATGATGGCAGAGAAATACTCGACTTCTCCTTGGGGCGATTTATGAGCCAGAATCAGTTGCGATACCGGAATCTCTTGTTGGTTTGCATCGAGCAAGGCAGTTTCGCCTACCCAGCTACCGTGGGCGATCGCCTGAGGGAACCCCTCGTGCAGAATCAGCTGTGTGGCCCACTGAGGATGGCAATCCGCCAAGTGCAGCTGCCAGAAACTAGTCTGGTCTGCCATGCCCCACAACCGTTCTAATTCTGCATTTTTCCATAGGATTTTGCCCTCCGCGTCTAAGATGGCAATGTAGTCAGTTGAAGCTTGCAGGATGGCAATTAGGCGGTTTTGTTCTGCTTCCAGCCGTTTGCGATCGGTAATATCTTGTACCAGTACAATTAAACAATCCAGCCCCCCGTCGGCTTGCCGGATCGACTGGGCTGAAATACTGGCATTGATCAGCTGGCCATCTTTTCGAACAAACCGCTTATCGATCGAATAGCCGTCTATTTCCCCCGCTACCACCTGGTTAAAATAAGCCACATCTGCGTCTAGATCGCCAGAATGGGTGATCTCTGGCCATGCCATGTGGGTCAACTCGTCCCGGCTATAGCCCAAAATTTCGCAGAGGCGGTCATTCACTTCTACCCAACTCTTTTCGGCAGACGTGATCGCCATCCCGACTAGCGATTGCTCAAAGTAGCGCCGAAACCGCTCTTCACTCAGGCGCAGCGCTGCTTCAGCTTGCTTGCGCTCTGCCTCGCTGCGCTTGCGTTCGCTGATATCTTGAGCGGCACCAATCGTTTGCCTGACCCGACCCTGCGGATCTCGACTAAATACCGCATCCCGGCTATGTAGCCAGCGCCATTCGCCGTTTGCATGCTTCATCCGATATTCTGTTTCTAAAATGTCGCCATCTTGAGCACTCGTGAACCAGGCTTGTTGAGCAATCACCCGGTCGAGGTCGTCGGGATGCATTAGCGTTTGAAATAGGCTCGCCTCCATCGCCTGAATTTCGGCAGGCGTGTAGCCCAAAATAGCGCCAATCTCACGATTGACATACACGTTGCGCTGCGTTTGTAAGTCGTAGAGGTAGAGAATATTGGGCGATGCCTCAGCAATCTGCTGAATGAATCGCTGGCTTTCCTGCAACGCCATCTCTGCCCGTTTGCGCGAGGTAATGTCTTGCCCAATGGCGATCGTAGAGCCGTCAGACAGACGTATATGAGACCAGGCAGTGGTCAAAACCTGTTGGTCGCGCACCCTGGTTTGAAAGTCTTGCCAGGTAGAGTTGGCCGCAAACATGTGTTGAATGAATTTGACCTGAGTCTTGGGGTCGGGGTAACACGCATCCATCACATCCACATCGCTGTACTCCGCCTGACTCCAGCCAATCACCCGTTCCATTTCCCGGTTGATGATCCGCACTTGGCCGATGGGAGAAAATAGACCCAGCATCAGGGGAATGTGATCGAAGATCGTTTGCAGCGTTTCTTTTTGCTGCCGGAGCGTTTCTTCGGTGCGTTTTAGATTGGTAATGTCATAGCTAATTCCGATCATAGACAGAGGCTCGCCCTGGTCATTGTATTGGGTGATGGAGTTGGCTTTTAGCACCCGAATGCTGTTGTCGGGCAGCACCACTCGAAATTCTGGCTCAAATGCACTCTCACCCAATAAAGCTTGCTGAATCGCGGCGATCCAGCTGGCCACGTCATCCGGATGCACCACCGCTTGCCAGCCAGCATGGGAACCCGTAAAGTCTTCAGGATAGACCCCGTAGAGTTCATACATCCGCTCGTCCCAAATCAGGCGATCGCGCACGATATCCCATTCCCAGATGCCAATTTGAGCCGATTGGATGGCCAACTCTAGGCGAGCAGACAAATCGCGTAATTCTTGCTCAGCCCATCGGCGCTCAGTAATATCTAGAACGACCGCTGAAAAAACCTGTTGATCCTGATTGTGGCCACCCTGATATTGGTGCTGTTGGAGATGGATTTCAACGGGGTAGGAGCTGCCATTGCTGCGGTATTGCTGCGTTTCTAATACCAGCTTGTCTTGCTGTCGATCTAGCAGCGGATGTAACAGTTGACGCAGATCCGCTGCGGTAAAATCAAGAGTCAGATCTAGCAGCGTCATGCCTTTCAGGGCGTCCATGCTATAGCCCAAGTTTTGCATCGCTCCCTGGTTGACATATTGAAACTGAAAGGTGAGCGCATCGAAGAGGTAAATTTCATTCAGGCTGGCTTCTAGCAGACTCAGCAGGCGATCGCGATCGGCTTCGGCCTGCTGCCGCTGGGTAATGTCGGTTTCGGAACCGCTAAGCCGCGTTACCTGTCCCTGCTCGTCTCGCTGCGCTTGGCCGCGAGCTAAGACCCACATATAGGTGTTGTCTTTACAGCGCGTGCGATAGTGCAGTTCGTAAAACTCGGTTTTTCCGGCAAAATGGTCGGCAATCGTCTGCATGGCGCGATCGTAGTCATCGGGATGAATCCGCTGTGACCATTCTTCTAGCGCGTCGCTAATTTCGGCTTCCGTGAAACCCCGCATTTCCTGCCATCGACTCGAATAAAAAACGCGCTGATGGTTGAGATCCCAGTCAAAAATGCCGTCGTTGGTGCCTCGCAGGACGAGTTGCCAGCGTTCGTCACTTTGCCGCAGTGCCGCAGTACGTTCTGCTACCTTGGTTTCGAGTGCCTGGTTCAATTGCTCTAGGGCACGAGTCGCCCGTTCCCGTGCTAGCTCCGCCGCTGCCCGTGCTGCAAAAATCTGGAGGATAGATCGCAAGCGAGGCACATCGGTGAGGGGATGGTCATACAAAAGGCAGAGCACCCCCATCGCCTGTCCGGTCGAGTCTTTGAGGGCGATTCCCAGATAACTTTCAGCCTTGAGGGTGATTAAGTCCAAATTATCTGGGAACTCTTGCTGCACCTGGGATGGATGACAGTAAAACCCGGTTTCTAAGGCGATTTGGCAGGCAGACCGTTTCGCAGAATGCTTAAAGTTGGGCTGTAAATGATCGCTAGACCAAAACGCTCGGGTACAGAGCTGCCCGTCTATCAGCTCTGAAACTAAGGTGTGACTACTGCCAAGGGCTGAAGAGAGGTATTTGACTAAGGCCGGGAAAAAGTCATCTCCGGTGACAGCGGCGGTGCCTGCCACCAGATCTTGCAGGGCTTTTTCGGCCTGGACGCGGACTGTGACGTCTTGAACTGTGCCAAACAGCCGCGTCACCCGACCTTGATCGTTAAATGTGGCTCTGGCGATCGCCTCCACGTATGACCCAGACCCATCTGGCTGGACGGCGCGCAGCAGCAGTTGGAAGGACGCTCCAGTGGCGATCGCCTGCGTCACCGCCTGATTGAGCTGGGAGGCGTCATCTGGATGATAAAGCTGGAGGCTTTGCAGGTACGTGGGTTCTCCTTGCGCTGGGTCGCAGCCCAAAATGCGAAATAGCTCCGCAGACCAAATCATCGTTTCAGTTTTAATATCCAATTCCCAGTTGCCAATCCGAGCAACTCTTTGAGCCTCTTCTAGCTGGGCTTCACGCTGTCGCAGCGCCAGTTCTACCCGTTGCCGTTCAGCGTCACTGCGTTTGCGCTCGGTAATATCTCGAACAATCACCAGCACTTCATTGTTCCCAGCTGGGACAATCCGCACTTCTTCGGATTGCCTGACCCCTTCAATCTCCAATTCCTGTTCGTAAACCTGCAAGGATTGAGTGGCGAGTGCCTGATGAATGGCCTGGAGCTTTTGCTCGGCCAGGGCAGGCGGCAACAGATTGGCAGGCGTATTGTTGAGGGTTTGATCGTCTGGATACAGGACATTCACGTCGCTACCACTGGCAAAGCTGAGGTAGTGCCCTTCTGCCGACAAGCGCATCAATAAATCTGGCAGCGCCTGCAAAATAGCCTGATTAGTCGCCTCGCTAATCTGTAAGGCAGCCTCAGCACAGCGCCTTTCTGCCAGTTCGGTTTGCACTTGGGCGTAGGCGATCGCGTGCTGAATGGCGATCGCCAGGTGAGCGGTAATATTTTCTAGCAGGCTTAACGTTGACTGTGGCCAGGTGTAATAGTCGGCACAGTGGTGCCCAACTAACAGCCCCCACAGTTGCCCTGCCACCAAAATTGGCACGACCACACTTGCCTTGACCTGATAGCGGTGCAGCAGTTGTTGATAGTCGGTGGCATAGCCTGCCGTATCAACGTTATCGATGGCGATCATTTGGCCTGTGGCATAGCGGGCCGTAGTCTGCTCTGGCCAGCAAGCCTGATTTAGCTGATTGGGCAGCGCTACTTGCCAGTCGTCACCGACCGATGCCGCGACGACGCTGCCGCTCCAGTCTGGCTCAAACCGATAGATGAGCAGGCGATCGCAGTGCAACATCGATCGCACAGCGGTGACAGCGGTATCGAGCACGTCGGCTAAGTTGAGCGAACTGTGAATTTGTAAGGCGATCGCCGCCAGCAGTTTTTCTTGCTCTAGCTGCGCCTGCAAGTCAGCCATCCGAGCAGCCATCTGCTGTTCTGGCTCAGCATCAAGATTCTGGGTTTCTACCGGGCGGCAGTTTTCATACATGCGGAGACAAACGGCTACAGCAGTGGCCTATGGGTGGCATTACCCTATAGTTCCCTGCCTTACCCGTGCTGGCGCTATGCGGTTGCCGAATCCTGCTGAATGGGGATTTCCACGACAAATTCTGCCCCGTCTCCCAAAGCGGAAAAGCACCGTAGAGAGCCACCGTGGCGTTCGGTGACGACCTGGTAACTGATAGACATCCCCAAGCCAGTTCCTTTACCCACGGCCTTGGTGGTAAAAAAGGGATCGAATAGACGGTGTTTCACCGCTTCTGAAATGCCGATGCCATTGTCGCGGATGCGAATCGTCACGCGATCGCCAGCCACTTGTGCGGTAGTGATTCGAATGGTTGGAGCCGGGGTGCCGCCATTGCTCCATTTGCCGCGAGCGGCGGCGGATTCTAAGGCGTCAATTGCATTACTAATAATATTCATAAACACTTGGTTGAGCTGTCCGGCATAGCACTCGACCAATGGCAAATCGCCGTAGTTTTTAATCACCTGAATGCCCAACTGGTCGGCCTGTGCCTTCAATCGGTTTTCCAAAATCATCAGCGTGTTGTCGATCCCGTCATGCAAATCGACCGTTTTTGACTCGGCTTCATCCATCCGCGAGAAGTTGCGCAGCGATACAACTATTTTTTGGATGCGTTCTGCCCCTACTTTCATAGAGGCCATCAGTTTGGGCAGGTCTTCTACCAAAAAGGCTAAGTCGATGGCGATCGCTTTTTCTAACACTTGCAGCGCCGGGTCAGGGTAGTGGGTTTGATACAGGCTAAGTAGCGTTAGTACGTCTTGCGTATATTGAGTGGCATGCGTCACATTGCCGGAGATAAAGTTGACAGGGTTGTTAATTTCATGCGCCACTCCGGCCACGAGCTGCCCCAGCGCTGACATTTTCTCGCTTTGAATGAGGTGGGACTGGGTGTGCCGTAGCTCTCGCAGGGTTGCTTCTAGATCTGCCGCTTGTTGGCGCAGCTGCGCTTCCGACTGACGCACAATGTCTTCGGCCTGTTTGCGATCGCACACGTCAAAGTGAATACCCAGGTAAGAATCGGGAGTTCCATCTGCACCCAAGAGCGGCACAATCGTTAGATCTACCCAAAAAAAGGAGCCGTTCTTGCAACGATTTTTAACTTCGCCTCGCCATACCTGTCCGCGTGTAATCGTCGTCCAAAGCTGTTCAAAAAACTCTGGGGGATGATGATCTGTCTTGAAGATGCGGTGATTTTGCCCGATTAGTTCGTAGCGGCCATAGCCCGAGATTTCACAAACCTTATCGTTGGCGTAGGTAATATAGCCGGCAGGGTCGGTAATCGAAACGAGCGCCGCCTGGTCGAGAGCAAACTTTTGGAATTTGAGTTCTCGCAGGGTAATCAGCAGGTTTTGTTCAGCGCGCCTGCGATCGCGCACTTCTTGCTGCAATTGTGAAACGGTTTGTTGCAGCCGCGCCGTCCGCTCTCGGACGCGATCTTCCAGCCCTTCTTTGGCTCGTCGCAGGTCTGCTTCTGCCGTGCGGTGATCGGTCATATCTCGCAGGGTGCAAACCACGTAGCGATTGCCAGCGGCGTCTAAAAAGCAAGACTTTTTGGCAGACAACAGCCGCACCTCCCCCGACCCAACCGTGAGAGATTCTTCGACCTCCTCCGGCTGACCGCTACTCAGCAACCGCTGATCGGCCATATAGTAGTCATTCGCAGCGGCGGCGGTAAACAGATCTTGGTCGAGTCGTCCTACCATTTCTGCGCGATCTCGTCCGATGAGGGCACAAAACGCATCATTGACCATGAGGTAGCGGTGCTGCTGATCTTTGACAAATAGGGGATCGGGACTCCCATTCATCACCGCATTGAGGAACATTTCAGAATCCTTGAGCCGTTGCTCGGTGATCAGCCGCTCGGCTTCGCTAAATTTGCGATCGCCGATATCGCGAAAATAGACCGATAGCCCAGCCTGGTAGGGAAATACCCGAATTTCAAACCAGGTTTGAGCCACGGCAAGAAACTGTTCAAAGGTGACCGGGATTTGATCGATCAGCGCCTGCTGAAAGGTGTGGTAGAGATCGGAATCAATCAAATCTGAAAATTCATCCCATAGGACTTTGCCCAGCAGGTCGTCTAAACGGCGCTGGAGAACCACTTCCGCTTGATGATTGACGTAGGTAAAGCGCCAGTGGGCGTCTAACCCCAAAAAACCATCCCCAATGCTTTGCAGAATTTCTGTGATTTGGTGGGTCGATCGGCGTAAATCGGCCTCGTCCTGAGCTGCTTGAGTTACGTCTAGCGTCATTGAGACAAACCCAGTTACCGCACCATTGACATCCACCAGCGGGGTATTGCACCAATCACAGACGATGCGGCTGCCGTCTTTTGTAATATTTTCGCTGGTGCTGCGAACACTCTCACCACCCGCCATCATCTCTAACAAAAAGTGCTTAACTTGGGATCTGATGGCGGGTGGAACCAGGAAATCAACCGCACACAGGCCGACCATCTCGGCCTTACTATAGCCAAACAGCGCTGCCGCCGCCGGATTCCAGTCCACGACCCGCATAGCCGCATTCCACTCCACGATCGCCGTAGGAGCATGTTGCACCATGAACAGCTGCTTGTGGTGCTGCTCTGCTAATGCCTGCTCTCGACGACGGCTCTCCTCTAGCTGATGTCGCGTTTGCGCCAGCAATGCCAAAAGCTGAGACTGCTCTAACGAATTTTCCAAGGGTGGCTCGGGATAAAGTTTTACAGTGGGGTTGGCTGGCGCTGGGCTGGGATAGCTAGATGGGCGATCGCCGGGTTCAAACGGTAGAAAATTAGTCGCTGTAGACATCGTACTTGACCTAAGCGAAGTCAAAATCTCAAGAACCTATACCTAACTATCTGCAATATTTACGGATCTGGGTAGCCTAAAGAGGATCAAATATTTACAAACTTCTAGATTTATTAGATTTTTATAAGTATAATTTATGTCCTATTGACAAACAGGGTCATCTTGAGAGACAGAATCATCCTTTTGAGGCACGAAATCCCTTTAGATATCTGCTTATATCTAAATTAATCGCTTTAATTTACAAGCAAAGCCCATTTAAACCTGGACGGCTAAAGTCTAACGCTTAGCCCTCCTTCAAAAGGAAATTAACAGTATGCGGATTGCGCAAGTTGCTCCGTTGTGGGAAAGAGTGCCGCCTCCGGCCTATGGTGGAACGGAACTGATAGTTAGCTTATTGACCGATGAGTTGGTGCGCCGAGGGCATGACGTCACTTTATTTGCCTCTGGAGATTCCATTACTCTTGCCAAGCTAGAGTCAGCCCATCCGCGTGCCCTACGGCTAGACTCTAGCGTTAAAGAATACGGCATTTATGAACTGCTACAGCTGACCCGAGTTTATGAGCGAGCAGACGAATTTGATGTGATCCATTCCCATTTGGGCTGTGCTTCCTTGCCGTTTAGCAACTTAGTCAAAACGCCTACAGTTCATACCTTACACGGCATTTTTACGCCTGACAATGAAAAGATGTTCATCCATGCTAAGGCTCAGCCGTTTGTCAGCATTTCTAACTCTCAGCGAGAGCCTCGGTTGGGGCTGAACTGTTTGGCAACGGTTTATAACGGGATTGATGTCAGCAGCTATACGTTTTATCCTCAGCCCCAAGATCCGCCCTACCTGGCATTTCTGGGACGGCTATCGCCCGAAAAAGGCCCTCAGCTAGCGATCGCCATTGCGCAGCGAACCGGGTTGCAGCTCAAGATGGCAGGTAAAGTTGATCCCGTCGATCAGGAGTTTTTTGAGCGCGAGATCAAACCTCGTATTGATGGGCAGCAGATTCAATACTTAGGCGAAGCCAACCATGCCCAAAAGAATGTCTTGATGGGGAATGCGATCGCCACCCTGTTCCCGATTACGTGGCGCGAGCCGTTTGGGCTGGTGATGGCAGAATCGATGGCGGCTGGCACCCCTGTCGTAGCGCTAGAACTAGGGTCTACCTCTGAAGTGATTACCCACGGCGTCTCCGGCTTTCTGTGTCAAACGGTAGACGAGTGCGTGGAGGCGATCGCCAATGTGCCCGCACTGAGCCGTCAGGCATGCCGAGACCATGTTCAAGCCCGGTTTAGTGTGACTCGCATGGTAGACGGCTACGAGCAGGTTTACCAGCAGCTAATTGCTGAGCGCAGCGCCCGAAACGGCCGCGTTCACAAATTTGCTAGTTTGGGTAGTAAGTAGAAAGCGGGTGAACTAGGAGACCCAGGCAGACGAAGCTAGCTAGCGGGTCAGTTAATCGGCGATTAATCGGCTAAATCTGTCAAATAGCGGATTAACTGATATATTGTTAAGAAAATATAACGATGGCTGTTAGAGTCCGCGTTTGAGTGATTGCCACCCTAGCCTCCGCTATCGTCTGCCCTTGCTCCGGGGCACCTGGTTTTTAACTGATTTCCAATGATTTCCAAGCGGCAGTTTCAGCCAACAGTTCTAACCAGTAGGCGTGTCTCATCCGGGTAACGCTCCAAGATGCCTGAAGATTGGAGGTGAGTGCAATTAGCAGCACGTCAAGCGCGCCTATTGGTTGCTTAATCTATGATTCCCATCTGAATCTGTAAACGCTCAAGGGAATGGCCAAAACGTTAGTTGAGCAGATTGAAGAGGTTAGCATATGTCACAATCTAATTCCCCAGCCCAAGTATCTGCTTCCAGCCATCCTAGAGCCTTACGCAGCGGATGCCCTCAACGCCAAGCGATCGCCCTGATTTCTATTCACAATGACCCAGCGGCTGAACCTGGCAAAGAAGAAGCCAGCGGCCAAAGTATCTATGTCCGCCAGATTGGTGAAGCCCTCGCCAAACTCGGCTGGCAGGTCGATCTGTTTACCCGTAAAGCCCATTTAGATGATCCAACAATCGTGCAGCATTCGCCCCATTGCCGCACCATTCGTCTGGTAGCTGGGCCACAAGACTTTGTTCCCCGCGATCATTTACTCCAACATTTGCCCGAATTTGTCGAGTCGTTCAAAGCATTTCAAAGCAAAGATGGCGCTAATTATCCGCTGATCCACACCAACTATTGGTTGTCGGGTTGGGTTGGGTTGCAGTTAAAACAGGATCGCAACATTCAAATGTTGCACACCTATCACTCGCTGGGTGCGGTCAAATATCGAGCCATGCTGGATCGACCAGCGATCGCCGACACCCGGCTTGCCACCGAGCGACAAATTTTGGAAGAGGCCAACTGTGTAGTAGCCACTAGCCCCCAAGAGCTAGAGACATTGCAGGCGCTGGTTTCGGGTCAGGGATCAGTAGAAGTAGTTCCCTGCGGTACCGATATCGATCCCGTCCAAACTCTGCCTAAAACTGAGGCGCGGGCCAAGCTGGGTTTTGCCCCGCACGAACAAATCATCCTGTATGTAGGTCGATTTGACACTCGTAAAGGAATTGAAACTCTGGTACAGGCGTTTGCCCAGCTAAAGGGCAAGGTGGGGGGTCAAACTGCTGAGGGTGAACCCGCTCGACTCCAGCCTGTGCTGTCTTCCCATGCTCGTTTGGTGTTGGTGGGAGGAGCTGAGATTGATCCAGCCGATCAAGCAGAGCGGCAGCGGATTGAGCAGTTGGTTCAAGCATTGGGGCTGAACGAGCATACCCAGTTTGTCGGTCAAGTCGAGCATCACCTAGTTCCGCTGTACTACACGGCGGCTGACGTCTGCGTGATTCCGAGTCACTATGAGCCATTTGGGCTAGTTGCGGTTGAAGCTATGGCCTGCGGGACTCCTGTAGTTGCGTCTGATGTTGGGGGCTTGAAGTTTACGGTGATCCCCGAAGAAACAGGACTACTGGTGCCTCCCCAAGATGTAGCCGGGTTTGCGGACGCGATCGCCCGCATCCTCAATGACGAATTATGGGCGGGTAAGCTCCGACGTCAGGCATCGCTGCGAGTGCAGCAAAACTTTAGCTGGACAGGCGTAGCAGCCCGACTCAGCGATCTCTACCGTCGCTTGCTGGCTCAATCGCTCACCGATGAGCTAGTGTGGAATGCAATCGTGCCAGAGCCACGAGAGCTAATTAGCGCGACAGTAACACCAGATCTGCCTGTTACATTAGAAGGGAACAGCAAAACTCCGATGGATGAAAGCTTGGTAAAAGTTTCTTGATTCGTAGCGAATCACCACTTAGCCATGGCTAAATAGAGGGGTGTGTTTCAACGGGTCGCCGTTAAATACGCCCCTCTATGTTTGTATAGCAACGTTTTTAAAGCAACGATTGTATAACAACATGATGTAGAGCAATCGCCGGAGCGATGGGTACGGCGATGTTTTTGTGGACGCATTGCGCATCCGCATTAATCTAGGTCTCGGCCAATTGCTTAACTCGGCGGACAGTAGGTGTGCAACTAGAATATTCAGGAAATTCAAGGACTCTCCCGTAATGCCAGATATTCTTCAGCTAGATGGTAGACCATTTATTCCCGCTGAGCAATCCCCTCTGCCTCACTGGGCCAGTGTCAGCAGCGATCGCCATCAACCCACTTTGACGCTAAAAGATGACGATCTTTTTCTGATTACCGACACCCTCGGCAATATTTCGGGTAGCTCGGAAGAAAACGCCACGGCTAGCTTGGGGCTATTTTGCCGAGATACACGGTTTCTTAGTCGGTTAGAACTGCAATTAGAAGGGCGATCGCCGCTTTTACTCAACAGCAGCGCCGATAAGGGCTTCGCCTTTTTGGCCATTTGCGCCAATCCTCGCATTGATGACCGCATCCCTGCCGAAACCATCGCGATTCAGCGCGAAATTGTGTTGAGCGGCGGGCTGTTTGAAGAGTTAACCCTGACTAACTACGGCACTGTTCCTGTCCGGTTTGAGTTGAGCCTTAGTTTTGACGCCGATTTTTTAGACCTGTTTGAAATCCGTGGCTTTAAACGCGATCGCCGAGGGCAAGTGCTGCGGCAAGTTCCTACCCCTGAACCGGCTGCCGGATCTAGCGACGACACCGTGCTGCCGACTAGTCCAAATCCAATTAATCCTTTGCCCTCTGGTGAAGCGCTGGAATTTACCATGGCCTACCAGGGCTTAGATGGTGCCCTAATGGAATCACGGGTGCAATTTTTGCAGCGCCAGCCTGATTTCTTAAAAGGATATACCGCCGTCTGGTATTTAGAATTGCAGTCTCACGAAACGCAGCAGCTAGCCTATCGACTGCAAATGATGATCAATGGCCATCCTGCTTCAACGGTCAGCACTCCCAGTACGCTGATGCAGGCCAAGGCCGCAGAGCTATCAGAAGAGGACGAATGGCGTGCCTCTGTGGCACGCATTCGCACCGACAACAAAGGGATCAACCAAATTCTAGAACGGGCAGAACAAGATATTTACCTGTTACGGCAGTCGTTTGAGCAAGGCAAGGTGCTATCGGCTGGAGTTCCCTGGTTTTCTACGCTGTTTGGCCGCGATTCAATTATCGCCGCCATGCAAACGCTGATTTTAGACCCGGCGATCGCCCGCGAAACGCTGCTGGTATTAGCTCAATACCAGGGTAAAACCAGCGACGATTGGCGCGATGAAGCTCCGGGCAAAATTTTGCACGAGCTGCGGGTTGGTGAAATGGCGCGCTGCCAAGAAATTCCCCACACGCCCTACTATGGCACCGTGGATGCTACCCCCCTGTGGCTGCTGCTCTACACCGAATACTATGCCTGGACTCACGACCGAGAAACCCTCGACAGGTTGTGGAATCATGCCTTGGCGGCAATGGATTGGATCGACGTAAACTGCCGAGAAACGGGCTATTTGAGCTACCACTGTCGCTCAAATCGGGGGTTGGTGAATCAGGGGTGGAAAGACTCGGGAGACTGCATTGTCGATCGCGACGGCAAGCTGGCTCAAGGGGCGATCGCCCTTTGCGAGGTGCAAGCCTACGTCTATGCCGCCAAAGTGCGATTGAGTGAAATTGCCCAAATGCGCAAGCGGCTCGACCTAGCCGATCGCTGGCGCGACGAAGCCCACGATCTGCAAGTGCGGTTCAACCGCGATTTTTGGATTGACGATCTGGATTATTGCGCTCTGGCCCTAGACGGCGATGGTAAACCCGTTGACAGCATTGCCTCTAACCCAGGGCACTGTCTCAGTTTGGGGATTCTTCAGCCCGAAAAAGCTCAGAGTGTGGCCGAACGGCTGCAAGCGCCAGACATGTTTAATGGCTGGGGCATCCGCACCCTCAGCAGTGGTTCTCCGGCTTACAACCCCATGGGCTATCATGTCGGGTCGATCTGGCCGCATGACAATGGCCTAATTGCCATGGGATTGCGCTCCTTAGGATTGGCAGATGCCGCCCTAGAGGTGGCAGGAGGGCTGCTCGATATGACGCTGCGTCAACCCTACTACCGCCCACCTGAGCTGTTTTGCGGCTATGAGCGGATTAAAGAAAGCAACCCAGTACAATATCCCGTTGCCTGCTCTCCCCAGGCTTGGGCCACAGGTACCTTGTTTCAACTGGTGCAAATGATGCTCAACCTAGTGCCCGATGCTCCGGGCAATCATCTGCGCATCATTGATCCCGCCCTGCCAGAGAGCATCAACCATTTGTCGCTGCAAAACTTGCGGGTTGGCAGTACGCTGCTCGATCTGGAATTTGAGCGCGCTGGCAATACGACCGCGTGCCGAGTGGTTAAAAAACGAGGTAATTTGCGCGTTGTGATCGAAGCTTAGAAGCTGATAGAACTAGCTTGGATATAGTTTGGTAAAAGGTTAATGAGGTCTCCCTTTTGCCAAACTATCCAATATGACTTGGCTTTAGCTACCCATGACTGGGACAGGGCGGGGCAACAATTGAGCGATCGAGCCAGCCGGAGGCTTGCTGAAACCGAGGTAGCGCTTCTTCTGGCTGATTTTTGAGCAGGTAGAGTAGGGCGATCGCCGCTTGCTCTGAGGCGCGGGCCTTGCGGTTGGCTTTCAGGCGATGCCAGTCGGTGGGGGCGATCGCCAGCCGTTCTACCAATGCTTGTGCCAGCTCTAGATCACTAAACTGAGCCAGCGCTTGCGTTTCGGGCGAAACTAATGGTTCGGCAATTAGGGGCTGAGGCTGAGGAGAATTTGGCATAGTCAATAAGCCGAAATTAGGGTGAGTTTTACCTATACTGTATCTTGACCTCTCTCAATTTGTTGATGGCTGCTGCTGCTCCCGAACCCGACTTTGACCAAGCTCTCGCTGAGGTGGAGCGATCGCTTCAGTCTCTGCAAGACCGCTATGCCCAAGTTTGTGCCGATCAAGATCGCCAGCAATCTTTAAAAGAGCAATTGCATCAAACCCAGCGGCAATATCAACAAACCCGAACTAAATCCCTGAGAGCTGAACTGAATCGGCTCCAAACACAGCTCGATGAATTAGAAATCGCCCTAGAAAGCCAGCTATTTTCTTGGCAAGGTCTGCGAGAAATTTTCTGGCAAGCCGTTCGCTTTGGCGGGCTGGGGATCATGATTGGCTGGTTGCTT
Organism: Synechococcales cyanobacterium PMM_0002; assembly: GCA_949127925.1. Lineage (GTDB taxonomy): Bacteria > Cyanobacteriota > Cyanobacteriia > Elainellales > Elainellaceae > CASBQJ01. The sequence goes on along the minus strand of CASBQX010000343.1, from coordinate 2,678 downwards.
AAATCCTACGTGGGCTAGTTGAATAGGTTTTGAGTTTTGAATTTTGATTAAGCCGTCAACTCAAAACTCAAAACTTATGCCTCAAAATCCCCACGTCCGCTTTGGTCCCACATCCAAATGCACAATGTTAGGAATGTTGCTGTAAATCCCAACGCCACCATCCCACCACAGCATCACCGCATTGGCCACCTGGCGACCGCTCACCCCCGAAACCCTGACATCGGCAGCTCGACCATATAAATGCTGGCTTCTAGACGCACCGCCTACCGCTGCGTTGGCGGCTGGAGGACGATACCACGAGTTAATCGTAAACGGTCTGCCGATTTGGTTGCGGGCGCGCTGTAGCTGTCGGGCTAAAGCCAAAATGTTGCGGACAATATCTTCGGTTTCGGGGATACGGGTGGCGTTTTTAGTGGCTTCGCCCCAGAGGAAGTTGCCGCCACGAATAATCGGCTGATCGGTGTAAAACGTTGAGGTGTTGCCGGGGAGCTTAAAGGCTCTACCCGTGTAGACAGGCGGGGAAGGAGGCTTGGGTGGCTTGGGTGGCTTGGGTGGCTTGGGTGGCTTGGGTTTGGGTGATGGATAAACAACCACATCGTTTTGCTCTACCCGCGCATGGCGATCGTAGATGTACCAGGTATTGTAGCCATTGATGTTGTCATTAACATATTTAATTGCCAGCTTGATGTGGTCATTGAAGCTGCCTTGCTCATCGGCGTAGGCATAGGAATCTAGCTTGAGCAAGGTGCCTTTAGAAATGGCGGCCACGTCACTGGGCGGCAGCGTTGAGGATTGCACAGGGCGACGTTTGACTAGCGTATTTTCGAGCACGCGCAGCACCAGAATTTTTGGGTCTTCCGGAGGATAAACGACATCTCCATCAAATTCCACAAAGGCATCGCGATCGTAGACAAACCAGGTACTGAACCCGTTGATGAAATCATCTTGATCGTAAATTGCGAATTTGATGTGGCTATTAAAATCACCTTGGCCATCGGCAAAGGCGTAGGAATGCAGCTTCAGACTGGTACCCCGCTTGATGGGGGCTAGCTCTTCAGCCGTCAACCCACCTGAATCGAGCGGGCGGCGTTTTAGAATCGTGTCTTGGTTAATCCAAAGAACGGGAAGCGTTTCTTGATCTTCTTGGGGATAAACTACCACGCCATCAAATTCGACTTGGGCGTGTGAACTAGGCACAAACCAAGTATTGAACCCGTTGAGAGATTGATTTTTGAGAGCAAATTTGATGTGCCCATTAAATGAGCCATTGATGTCAGCATAGGCATACGACACAATCTCATAGGACGGGCCAGCCATAACCGCACGCTGCTCTTGGGGTGACAGCAGCTTCAAGGGTTCAGGACGCAGCTTAAACACAGTATCTTTGGTAATTCTCAAAACTCGCAGCACCATCAAACTATCCTTCCGCCGTAGTTGTCTTTAGATTTAGCCAAGCCACAAAGCCCTGTAATTTTACCGTTTGAGCAGCGCTTCTCTTTCTCCCTCAGCACAACTTATGGTGTCATACGATTTTTTCTATGAAATTCGGGCATTTGAAAGGCCAAGGCTGGGGATGATGCCCCATATAATAATAGTCAGAGACACTGTAATAAACGTTAGTGTGTCCCTAATTGCCGAAGGGTATCGTACCGACGGCTTATTTTAGGGGATCGCTAACGCTACACTCGCTAATTCCAACCGCCGATCGCTACCTGAGGGGAGACGCCACCTATGGCAATGCTCGAAACCAAGACTGAACCCATGGTGCTGAACATGGGTCCCCACCATCCTTCCATGCACGGGGTGTTGCGGCTAATTGTCACACTAGATGGGGAAGACGTCGTTGATTGTGAGCCGGTAATTGGCTACCTGCATCGAGGCATGGAAAAAATTGCCGAGAGCCGCACGCCAGTCATGTATATTCCCTATGTCAGTCGCTGGGACTACGCCGCTGGCATGTTCAACGAAGCGGTGGTCGTGAATGCAATTGAGAAGCTAGCCGATGTGCCCGTACCCAAGCGCGCTAGCTACATCCGCGTCATCATGCTAGAGCTGAACCGGATTGCCAACCACTTGCTGTGGCTGGGGCCATTTATGGCAGACGTGGGTGCCCAGACGCCCTTTTTCTATATTTTCCGCGAGCGCGAGTTAATCTATGACCTGTGGGAAGCTGCAACGGGCTACCGGATGGTCAACAATAATTACTGGCGCATTGGCGGTGTTGCAGCCGATTTACCCTATGGCTGGACAGAAAAGTGCGAAGATTTCTGCGACTATTTCTTACCCAAAGTAGACGAGTACGAAAAGCTGATCACCAATAACCCCATTTTCCGCCGCCGGATTGAGGGGATTGGCACTATTGGGCGCGAAGAAGCGATCAACTGGGGGCTTTCGGGGCCAATGCTGCGCGGCTCTGGGGTGAAGTGGGATTTGCGTAAAGTAGACCACTACGAATGCTACGACGACTTTGATTGGGATGTGCAGTGGGAAACTGCTGGTGACTGCTTGGCGCGTTACCTGGTGCGGATTCGAGAAATGCGCGAATCGACTAGCATTATTCGTCAGGCATTAAAAGGGCTACCCGGTGGCGCGTTTGAGAACCTGGAGGCGCAGCGGATGGCGTCGGGACCGAAGTCGGAGTGGAGCAATTTTGATTATCAATTTATTGGTAAGAAAAT
>CASBQX010000342.1 GCA_949127925.1 Synechococcales cyanobacterium PMM_0002 | reverse complement strand
GGATAACTTAGCACAAATAATTGAAAAAACAGAGGATGCACAGCTTTTTACAAATTTCTGCCACACAATAGCCAAAATGTCAATCCCACTCGTCGCCCCAATGTAGTACTTTTGAACTTCTTCGCGTTTTGGATGAACCCCAAAACTGTTGTGTCAATAGGGTTTGAGATGCGCTTACCCTGTCATTAATCCCGGTAATCACCTGCTGAAATTGGCTCATCAACGTCGCAAAGTTTACGATTTCTTTCATCGCGGAGCCTACATCTACTTGACTGCCCTGATCTTCCTTTGAACGCTCGCTCCTATGTCTGTATACTGCCTAGCAAATCCAAATTTATAATTGCTGATCAGTTACACAATACGCTTGCCAAAAACTCAATTTTCCAGTACGGTTGTTTTTCAGTACAAGCAAATACCCGTAATCTAAAGCGTCACCTGGAAACTGCGGACAACAGTCCCAGGCGACTAACCCTCAAAACTGCAACGACAGTTCGGAGGGCTAGCAGGAAGTTTATCACTCCACTAGCCACCCTGACTTTGCTATGGCCACCAGCCACAGCATGCAACCAGCAGGGTGGCTTTGATTTTGGGTATCGCCGCAACCTAGCTCAATGAGTGGAGTGAAACCCTGCTATGACCTACAATCCAATTTCGCTATACCCCACCAACCCCGACCCGCGCATTCTGACGGTGCTAGTAATTGGCACCGCCGACAACGTGCGCGCTCACCTTCTGCGGCAACACTCCCTTGGCGTGGCGGAGGCGGGTAGCTGGAGTAAACTGATTCCAGTGCCCAACTGCCCCGGCAAAGTCATGGCTGTGCTCAACCGTCTGATGGTGTAACCCGCCTCAGTTAGAGGCGGGTGCTTTGGCAACAGCTCGGCTTTAGCGCCAAGATTTTAGACCTCCGAGGGTTTGAAAACCTCGGAGGTCTAGGGAACCCTCTCTACATTCGGCAATGCCAAAAGAATTCAGCGTTGAATGAAAAAGATTCAGCGCTGAATGATAGACATTAGGCGCTGAATGAATGTTAATGAGACAAACATCGCGATCGCCTGGTAACTACAATCTTTTTTGATAGAACAGTGGTTATGGTTCATCCCCACCTCAACGAAATTTTGGCAAAACTAAGAACTGCCCTAGAGCGGGAATATGGCGATCGATTGGTTCAGTTGTTACTGTTTGGTTCTCAAGCGCGAGGCGATGCTGAACCCGAATCTGATATTGATGTCATGATCATCCTGAGCGATGCCGTTGATAGCTGCACAGAAATTAATCGCATCAGCAGTTTTTTAACAGCGCTCTGCCTCGACTATGCGGTATTGATTTCTTGTGTTTTTACCTCGAAAGAACAATTCCAGGGCAAGAAGGATACATATTTCTTTCGGAATGTGCATCAGCAGGGAATTTCCGTATGACGCCCGAACAGCAAGACCTACTGCAAAAAGCCACCAGTAGCCTAGAGGCGGCAAGGGTGTTGCTGGCCAATAGCTTTCCTGAATTTGCCGCTTCTCGTGCTTACTACGCCATGTTCTACGTTGCAGAAGCTTTCTTGGAGGGTGAAGGACTTTCCTTTTCAAAGCACTCTGCTGTCATATCAGCGTTTGGGCAGCAATTTGCCCGAACTGGGCGTGTTCCTGTTGAGTTTCACCGTAACTTGATCACAGCCGAACAGATTCGTCTCCAAGGAGACTATCAAAGTCAGGGTAATGTTTCTCCAACTCAAGCTCAAATTTTGATTGACCAAGCAGATGAATTTGTCACACTGGCACAGCGGCAGATTTCTTGACATCCTACTCTGCCTAAAATGTTGGCGTGGGCGATACGCGCTCCGCGCAGGCAAGCCAACGCCCCCATCCGAACCGGGTCAACAGCCGTTGACCCCTACCACGTTAATCAATGCCAGTTTCCTGCTCCTGTTCCAGCGCTTCCAGGCTTTTGAGAACGCTCAAGGTTGAGTCATACGCCTCTTCGATCAGCTCATCGCGTTCGCTGGCGTCTGTAATCATGTCGTCTAGCATGAGGCGTAAGGAGCCAATCAGGGTATTGAGCCGATTACGAATTTCGTAGGAGCGCTGCGCCACCTGACGGCGGGCAGTTGATGGGCTAGTCAGCGGACTGTGGGTGGCCTTGATTTCGGTGGGCATGCCTCCATCGGCAAACTGCATCGCGCATAGGCGGGTGTAGTAGCCTCCTTGCTTCAGCAGTTGCTCATGGGTGCCTAGCTCGACGACGCGCCCTTGATCTAAGACGGCAATTTGTTCAGCCTGTTGGACTGTTGACAGGCGGTGGGCGATTACCAGGGTGGTGCGATCGCGACTCAGGGTTTCCAGCGCTTGCTGCACCAGTCGTTCCGATACTGTATCTAAGGCGCTGGTGGCTTCATCCAAAATCAAAATTTCTGGATTTTGCAATAGGGCACGGGCGATCGCCAACCGCTGCCGCTGCCCGCCAGAAAGCAGAACGCCGCGATCGCCAATCGGCGTATTGATTCCGTGGGGCAGTTGCGTAATAAACTCATCGGCGTTGGCTAACTTGGCGGCATCCCAAATCTCCTGGTCGGTGGCATCTGCCACGCCGTAGGCAATGTTGTCCCGCACCGACGCATTAAACAAAATGGTTTCCTGGCTAATGATCCCCATCGCTCGCCGCAGCGACCGCATGTCAAACGCTCGCAGATCAATGCCATCAAGCAAAATTGCCCCAGCAGTGGGGTCATAGAAACGCGGCAGCAAATCGGCTAGGGTCGATTTCCCGGCTCCCGACGCCCCCACCAGCGCCAGCGTCGTCCCGCGCGGCAGGTATAGATCTACATCTGTCAGGACAGCCTGGGATTGCCTGCGATAGTGAAACGACACTTGGCTGAGGTGAATGCCTTGCTGTAAACTCGTGTAAGGGCGATCGCCATTTACCATAAAGGGCTTGTCTTGCCGCTGCAAAAATGCCTCAGTTAGCAGCACGCTCGACATGCCATTGGCCACCTGATTGCGGGCCGTATTGAACTGAGACAGCAGCGGCAGTAGGCGAAAAATTAGCAGCAAATAGGTCAATAGCACCGTCGAAAGGGTTTCGAGCTGAGTGGCGAGGAAGGTTCGCCCTAGCCATACGATCCCAATTAGGGCAATCACGCCTGTGATTTCGCTAACGGGGGCGATCGCCGCCGCGCTGGCCATAGAGCGAAACTCGGCCTGCTCCCGCGCCCGCACCAGCTGCCGCAAGCGGGCATACTCCTGGCGCTCGGTTGCCGTTGCCCGCACCAGCCGCATCCCCGTCAATACATCCATCAAATTAATCGAATAGACTTTTGACGTTTCCGACAGCTGCTCCCCGAGCTGCCGTGCCCGCGCCATACCAAATTGGTTGAGCCAGGTGACGCCGCCCAAAAGCAGCCCTGCTGCTAGGGTTAACGGCCACGACAAGGCCAGCAACAGCCCCACAAACACCGCAATTGTCAATACCGTAGTAGCCGATCGCACCGCTGTGGTCACGGCTACCACCGAACGGTTTAGCTCCACGTTGAGCCGATTCACCGTGTCTCCCAAACTGGTTTGGCTATAGAAATCTAAATCGACCTCTAACACCAGCCGCAGCCCCTCCTCCCGCAAATCGGTCACCAACACCCGCTTGAGGGCACCCGAAACCAGGGTGTTGGCATAGCTTGCACCATTTTTTAATCCCAGCAGCAGCACAATTGCCCCGGCCGTGACCAGCAACCGCCACTCGTCGGGGAGGCGATCAAACGGAGCGAGCAACTGCTGGATCATCGGCGGCATTCCGGCTACCGCCACGCCCTGTTCCAAAAAGCTCAACAGCACCGGCACAATCAGCGCCGTACTCACCCCGTTAAAAATAGCTCCCGCCAAGCCCAGTATCACCGTCAGCGCCATCCACATGGGATAGCGTTGAGCAATGCGGAGCAGCAAGCGGTTAGGGGACATGGCGGGTACGGGCACTAGCTTTTTATAGATTTTTAATCGGTCAAACTAGTAGTCTGAGGCGTAAATCTGCCTACTGTTCGTAGTGCAGGCTTCCAGCCTGCGCGGGCAAGATGCCCGCCCTACGGTAGCTAAACTTGCGCCGTCTTCTACTAGATCAAATTCATCGAGCCAACCGTTTGCCTATTGTCTCAAGAATTGGGGCGAGGGCGATCGCCATTG
>CASBQX010000341.1 GCA_949127925.1 Synechococcales cyanobacterium PMM_0002 | reverse complement strand
GGCGAGTCTTGTTTTGCCAATCTTGAATTATTGTTACTTGTGATCGAGCTGTTGCCGATTACGGCTCTATAATCAGTGGAAACACCCTACAAGTTTCGCTGTCGTTGTTTTGGCGTCCAAACCAAATCACGGTTTCGATCTCTCTCTCGATTTCATGCGGCTCTTTATAAGGGCTTCCGCTTAGGAGATTGAACCCGCTCCCCTTGGGTCTCATAAGCTTGGTCATTCCACATCGGCTTTTGACTGATGAGTCGAGTAGAGAGTTGCTGCCCTGTGCAGAGCTTGATTTGGGTATTATTTTCGTTCCTTGTCTAGAGAGGAGAGTCTCTAAATGACAACTACCCCACGGGAGCGAGAGGCAAAAGCCAAGATCGCAGTGGACAAGGATCCGGTTCCCACCTCCTTTGAGTTGTGGGCCAAGCCGGGTCATTTCGACCGTACCCTGGCAAAGGGACCCAAAACCACAGCCTGGATTTGGAACCTGCATGCCGATGCTCACGATTTTGATAGTCATACCAGCGACTTAGAAGATATTTCCCGTAAGATCTTCAGCGCCCATTTTGGTCACCTCGCGGTGATCTTTATCTGGCTGAGCGGGATGTATTTCCACGGTGCTAAGTTTTCAAACTATGAAGCTTGGCTGACAAACCCAACTGGTATTAAACCCAGTGCGCAGGTGGTCTGGCCAATCGTTGGTCAAGAGATTTTGAATGCAGATGTAGGTGGCGGGTTCCACGGAATCCAAATCACCTCTGGCTTCTTCCAACTGTGGAGAGCATCGGGCATCACCAACGAATACCAGCTTTATTGCACCGCTATTGGTGGTCTGGTCATGGCAGCGCTCATGCTGTTTGCTGGCTGGTTCCACTACCACAAACGCGCTCCCAAACTGGAGTGGTTCCAAAATGTTGAATCGATGATGAACCACCACCTAGCAGGTTTGCTGGGCTTGGGTTCTCTCGGTTGGGCAGGGCACCAAATCCACGTTTCGCTGCCCATCAACCAACTGTTAGATGCTGGGGTTGCTCCTAAAGACATCCCCTTGCCTCATGAGTTCATTTTGAACTCCAGCTTGATGGCAGATATTTACCCCAGCTTCTCTAAGGGTCTAGCGCCCTTCTTTACGCTCAACTGGGGCGAATATGCAGACTTCCTTACCTTCAAAGGTGGACTCAACCCGGTTACGGGTGGCTTGTGGCTGAGCGATACGGCACACCATCACTTGGCGATCGCCGTTCTGTTCATCATCGCGGGTCACATGTACCGCACCAACTGGGGCATCGGCCACAGCATGAAGACCATCCTGGAGGCTCACAAGGGTCCCTTCACGGGTGAAGGGCACAAGGGTCTCTACGAGATTCTCACGACCTCTTGGCATGCTCAGTTGTCTATCAACTTGGCAATGCTGGGATCTGTGACCATCATCGTGGCGCAGCACATGTACGCCATGCCTCCTTACCCTTATCTGGCGACCGACTATCCTACTCAGATTTCTCTGTTTACCCACCACATGTGGATCGGAGGATTCTTGATTGTGGGTGCTGCGGCTCACGCTGCCATCTTTATGGTGCGCGACTACGATCCGGCTCAGAACGTGAACAACCTTCTGGATCGCGTCATCCGTCATCGCGACGCCATTATTTCTCACCTCAACTGGGTCTGTATTTTCCTGGGCTTCCATAGCTTTGGTCTATATATTCACAACGACACCATGAGTGCATTGGGTCGCCCTCAAGACATGTTCTCTGATACGGCGATCAACCTTCAGCCGGTGTTTGCCCAATGGGTTCAACACCTGCACACCATTGCCCCCGGCGGCACTGCTCCCAACGCCCTAGCGCCTGCTAGCTTTGCGTTTGGTGGCGGCATCGTTGCAGTGGGTGGCAAGGTTGCAATGATGCCGATCGCCTTGGGCACGGCAGATTTCATGGTGCACCACATTCACGCGTTCACGATCCACGTAACGGCACTGATTCTCTTGAAAGGTGTGCTGTTTGCCCGTAGCTCTCGTCTGGTTCCAGACAAAGCGAACTTGGGCTTCCGCTTCCCTTGCGACGGTCCCGGTCGGGGCGGCACCTGCCAGGTTTCTGGTTGGGATCACGTCTTCCTAGGTCTGTTCTGGATGTACAACTCCCTCTCTATTGTGATTTTCCACTTCAGCTGGAAAATGCAGTCAGATGTTTGGGGAACTGTGGCACCCGATGGCTCCGTGACTCATATCACAAACGGCAACTTTGCTCAAAGTGCCACCACGATTAACGGCTGGCTGCGTGACTATCTGTGGGCGCAGTCCACTCAGGTGATCAGCTCCTACGGGTCAGCTTTGTCTGCCTATGGTTTGCTGTTCTTGGGCGCTCACTTTGTGTGGGCATTCAGCCTCATGTTCCTGTTCAGCGGTCGTGGCTACTGGCAGGAATTGATTGAGTCCATTGTGTGGGCACACAGCAAACTCAATGTTGCTCCTGCAATTCAGCCTCGCGCTCTGAGTATTATTCAGGGTCGTGCGGTTGGGGTAGCTCACTACCTCTTGGGAGGAATCGTCACCACTTGGGCGTTCTTCCTAGCTCGGATCATTTCTGTCGGATGACCACGAGGAGATCTCGTTAGACTATGGCAACTAAATTCCCAAAATTTAGCCAGGACTTGGCTCAAGATCCGACCACTCGTCGGATTTGGTACGGGATTGCCACTGCCCATGACTTTGAAAGCCACGATGGCATGACGGAGGAAAATCTTTACCAAAAGATTTTTGCTTCTCATTTCGGCCACTTGGCAATCATCTTCCTGTGGACATCTGGCAACCTGTTCCACGTCGCATGGCAAGGCAACTTCGAACAGTGGATTAAAGACCCTCTTCATGTCCGTCCCATCGCTCACGCGATTTGGGATCCTCACTTCGGCCAAGCCGCAGTGGATGCGTTTACTCAAGCGGGTGCGTCTGGCCCCGTCAACATCGCCTATTCCGGTGTGTACCACTGGTGGTACACCATCGGTATGCGCACCAATGGTGAACTCTATAGCGGTGCAGTGTTCCTACTGCTGCTGTCTGCTGTCTTCCTGTTTGCAGGTTGGCTGCACCTTCAGCCCAAGTTCCGCCCCTCGCTATCTTGGTTCAAGAACGCTGAGTCTCGCCTCAACCACCACCTAGCTGGTTTGTTTGGTGTTAGCTCGCTGGCTTGGGCAGGTCACTTGGTTCACGTCGCCATTCCCGAATCTCGCGGCGTCCATGTAGGCTGGGATAACTTCCTCTCTGTGAAGCCTCATCCTGCTGGTCTGATGCCTTTCTTTACGGGCAACTGGAGCGTGTATGCCGAAAATCCTGATGGTCTAAATCAGATTTTCAACACGTCTGAAGGAGCTGGTACAGCAATCTTGACCTTCTTGGGTGGTTTCCATCCCCAGACTGAGTCACTGTGGTTGACAGACATGGCTCATCACCATTTGGCGATCGCCGTTCTGTTCATCATTGCGGGTCACATGTACCGCACTAACTTCGGCATTGGTCACAGCATCAAAGAAATGCTGAACTCCAAAGCTGGCTTGCTGAGCAAGAGCAGTGAAGGTCAGTTCAACCTGCCTCACCAGGGTCTATACGACACCCTGAACAACTCCTTGCACTTTCAGTTGGCACTGGCACTGGCTTCCTTGGGCGTGATCACCTCTTTGGTGGCACAGCACATGTATGCCTTGCCTCCCTATGCCTTCATTGCCCGCGATTACACCACGCAAGCTGCGCTCTATACTCACCACCAGTACATTGCTGGATTCATTATGGTGGGGGCGTTTGCTCACGGTGCGATCTTCCTGGTGCGGGACTATGACCCCGCTCAGAACAAAGGCAACGTGTTGGATCGCGTTCTGCAACACAAAGAGGCCATCATCTCTCACCTGAGCTGGGTGTCTCTGTTCCTGGGCTTCCACACCCTGGGAATCTACGTCCACAACGACGTGGTGCAGGCGTTTGCTACTCCCGAGAAGCAAATCCTGATCGAACCGGTGTTCGCACAGTTCGTGCAGGCCGCCTCCGGTAAGGCGCTGTATGGATTTAGCACGCTGCTGTCTAACCCTGACAGTCTTGCCGCGACCGCTTGGCCTAATCACGGTAACGTGTGGCTGCCCGGTTGGCTAGATGCCATCAACAGCGGCACGAACTCGCTGTTCTTGACCATTGGCCCTGGCGACTTCTTGGTTCACCATGCGATCGCCCTGGGTCTGCATACCACCACCTTGATCTTGGTCAAGGGCGCGTTGGATGCACGCGGTTCCAAGCTGATGCCCGACAAAAAAGACTTCGGCTACAGCTTCCCTTGCGACGGCCCTGGCCGTGGCGGCACCTGCGACATCTCGGCGTGGGATTCCTTCTACCTGGCGATGTTCTGGATGCTCAATACCATTGGTTGGGTTACCTTCTACTGGCATTGGAAACACCTAGGCATCTGGTCGGGCAACGTGTCTCAGTTCAACGAAAGCTCTACCTATCTGATGGGCTGGTTGAGAGACTACCTCTGGCTATATTCTGCTCCGCTGATCAACGGGTATAACCCCTTCGGCATGAACAATCTGTCGGTTTGGGCTTGGATGTTCCTATTTGGACACCTAGTCTGGGCAACGGGCTTCATGTTCTTGATCTCCTGGAGAGGCTACTGGCAAGAGCTGATCGAAACCATCGTTTGGGCACACGAGCGCACGCCTCTAGCCAACTTGGTTCGCTGGAAGGACAAGCCCGTTGCACTGTCTATCGTTCAGGCTCGTTTGGTTGGTTTGGCACACTTTACCGTGGGCTACATCCTCACCTATGCAGCCTTCTTGATTGCCTCAACGGCGGCTAGATTTGGTTAGCGCAGCTAGCTAATTCTTAGGTACAAATCAAAGTCCCCCAACCTAGGTTGGGGGACTTTTTTAGGTAATCTTAAGCTCTCAGCTTACTGAACACCGGGGGTGCTCAATCCCCCGTTGACATTTTGTGGGACAGATGGAGGCTGAACGGTTGAAGGTGGCGGTTCAGGGGGTTGGAGAGTCGCCGGAGGATTAGAATCTGGCTTTATTTTGGAGGGGATTGGCGTAAATTCTGGAGTAGGTTCGATGGGGGGATAGAGCGACGGGTCTGCTCCGCTATCGGTTAGGGGGTCGGGAAAGGGGGCAAGAGGATCGAAGACAGGGGGTATTTCTTCAACTGCCGCTTGAGGGACTCGGGGCGATCGCACCGCAGGCACATCTTCCGAAAATGCCCCTTGACCTGAGCCTCTGCCACCAACTGAAGGGCGACGGTTAAATCGACCAGACCCCTCAGGGAGATCTAGAGGGGTTGGTAGATCAACTGGGTCGTCACCCACCCATCCTTCAATCGGCGGGAACGCCTGCTCATTATTGAGAATGGGAGAGAGCAGCGATGGATTGTTCGGATTGTTCGGACTGTTCGCAGGATGACTCCGCAGCGCCCAGCCAAAACTAGCGCCTGCCAGTCCGGCGGCGATAGAGGTTAATCCCAGAGACATGGGAATCCACAGCTTAGATTTGTTTTGTTTGGCTGAAGTTGAAGGCGGGGCTGTGAGCACAGTGACTTTAGTCTGAGGTGTAGATTGAACGGTGGGTTGGCCTGTCTGAAGGCTGCCAGAAGCGGGACTGCTGACAGGCGCGGTTCCATGCTGCAAATTACCGTTCTGAGCGGTGGTGCGCTGCATCCTCTGGGGGGATGTTGGAGCAGAAGACGGTGGCGCAGAAGACGGTGGAGGTTGAAGAGTGGTCGCAACGGGCTGAATGACGGTTTGCTGGGGCGACGAGGCGGTGTGGCCGTTGTTCGCGTTTAATCCGGTTAATCCTAAAGGATTGGCTGTGGATGCGGGCGAATTGGGTGCTGGTGCAGGGGATAAAAAGTTTACTACTGGAGAAAACCAGTTGCGCAGGTCGGGATCAAGCCCCCCTTCGGCATGTTTTAGGACAATAAATAGCAGATTAGACTCGATAAAACACTCTAAAACACTGACCTGAGGATTAGGCAATGGGCTGAGGCGCTGACGGACTGTCGCTAGAAACTGATCCAAGTCAGAAGCAGGAAGTTCAGGGAGATTTAAGGTCTGCACGACCACAATTTGAGCTAAATCTACCTGTAATGCCTGATAGGTAATACCCCACTCATTTTGCTCCAAGACTGTTTGGATTGTGTACTTACCATGTTGCAACGTCGCGCCAGCCATCAGGGTCATAGCAAAAGAGATGGGAATTGAGGTGATAAAAATTCTACCAATTCTTACCAATTATGACAGGCCGATCGC
>CASBQX010000340.1 GCA_949127925.1 Synechococcales cyanobacterium PMM_0002 | reverse complement strand
CCTATCACCTGATTGGCAAAGAGGCGATCGCCAAAATGAAGCCCACCGCCCGGATCATCAACTGCGCTCGGGGCGGCATTATTGACGAGGAAGCGCTGGCGATCGCCCTCCAAGAAGGCCGACTTGGCGGTGCCGCACTGGATGTATACGAAACCGAGCCGTTGGGCGAATCTCCCCTAAAAGCCCTCGGCAAAGAAATTATCCTCACCCCCCACCTCGGAGCCTCTACCGAAGAAGCCCAGGCAAACGTGGCGATCGACGTGGCCGAGCAAATCCGCGATGTGCTGCTGGGGCTACCGGCTCGCTCTGCCGTCAACATTCCCGGCCTGCGCCCCGACCTGCTCGAAAAGCTGCGCCCCTATCTGCGCCTTGCCGAAACCCTAGGCAATATGATTAGCCAATTGACCGGAGGCCGAGTAGAGTCGCTCAACGTGCGGCTCCAGGGCGAACTGGCCAATAGCGAAAGCCAGCCTGTCGTTGTGGCCGCCCTCAAAGGTTTGCTGTCCCATGCTTTGCAAGAGCGGGTTAACTACGTCAACGCCAGCATCGAAGCCAAAGAGCGCGGCATCCGCGTCATCGAAACCCGCGACGCCGCCGTGATTGACTACGCCGGATCACTGCACCTCTCCGCCACCGGGCCACAGGGCAACCACTCCGTCACTGGCGCAATTCTAGGCGACAACGAAATTCGCATTACCGACGTAGACGAATTTCCGATCAACGTGCCCCCCAGCCGCTACATGCTATTTACCCTGCACCGCGACATGCCGGGGCTAATCGGCAAAATTGGCTCCCTGCTGGGCAGCTTTAACGTCAACATTGCCAGCATGCAAGTGGGGCGCAAAATTGTTCGCGGCGATGCCGTCATGGTGCTGAGCTTGGACGACCCTCTGCCCGACGGCATTCTAGAAGAAATCATCAAGGTTCCCGGCATCCGCGATGCTTACACGGTGACGCTGTCAGCCTAAAACTGGGAAAAAAGAGAGGTAAAAGATGGGCACATTGTGGTCATCTTTTACCTCTTCTGTTTATCTTTATCTTTACCCTCTACCCCTCTAAAAAAATTGGCAACTAGCTGGTGGGAAATTCAAGCGTTGTGTGATGTGTCCGCAGAAGATCTGGTCTCTTGGCGACTAGGCGAATTTGGCTGTCGGGGTACGTCGAGCGAAAGCAATGGGCATACCCGCTTGGTGAAGGGGTACATGCCGCAAAATCAGGCTCAGTTATTAGACCTGTCGGCATTGGCACTATTGTTTAAGCAAGATGCCCTCTGTGCGTGCGTGCCCGTGCCCGCCGTGCAGTGGCTGTTAATTGACGAAGAAGACTGGGCCAGTAGCTGGAAAGATTATTGGCACCCGCAAGAAGTGGGCGATCGCCTCTTAATCAACCCCGCTTGGCTACCCATCCCAGAGGGCAGCGATCGCGTCATTTTGCGGCTTGATCCCGGTGTGGCGTTTGGCACCGGTGCCCATGCCACGACCCAGCTTTGCCTAGAGGCACTAGAAATGCGGCTAGAGCCGCCGACCAATGCAGTGGTGGCCGATATTGGCTGCGGCTCCGGTATTTTATCGATTGCGGCGCTGTTACTGGGGGCAAAGCAGGTCTATGCCGTAGACACAGACCCGTTGGCGCTAACGGCCACGAATGCCAGTCGAGAGCTAAACCAAATTGCGCCAGAGCGTCTGCTGGCCGATGTGGGCAGCCTCGATCGGCTGATTGAAATGACCCAAGGCCCGGTTGATGGCTTTGTCTGCAATATCTTGGCAGAAGTAATTGTAGATTTGATCCCCGGCATGGCAGCGATCGCCAAACCCACGACCTGGGGCGTACTTAGCGGCATCTTATTAGAGCAGGTGAAGCCCGTTGCCGACACGCTCGAAGAAAATGACTGGATTGTAGCGACGCTGTGGCGACGCCAAGACTGGTGCTGCCTGAACATTCGGCGTTCCTAAGCCCGACTACTTCCACTTATTCAGCAGTGGGGCGCGTCACAAACCGCAACACCAAAACTGCCATTAGCCCAAATATTAGCAGCCGGATGACGAAAGCCAGGAGTTGGAACACAACGCTGAGCAAAGCTACTAGAAACAATCCAGCAACTAGCAGGGTTAACACCTGCGTGCCCTGAGACAGGTTAGCAAACCAGAGGCGCAGCTCTGAGCCAGAGGGGGCATTTGGCCGCAGAGCGCTATCGTCTGGGCGAAACGGCATCGGTCGCAGGATGTCTGGATCTAAAGCAAGTGGATCTAGAGAAAGCGTCTCTGAAGCAAGTGCCTCTGGGTGCTGTAACGGGGAATGAGATCCCGCCTGGGGCAGCGGGTGCAGGGGGAGTTGAGGTTCTAGCGAGGGCATCGGAGTCATGAGTTACCAGCTTCACTGTGATTGTAGCGAAGTGATTGTAGCGAACCTCTGGTGTAGATCCGGTTTACCCGTAGCACAATGGAAGAAAGCCGTCTGTCGGTTTGTACTGCTCACCTATTCTTCTTTGCCTGACTGCACCCCTATGGCTGATTCTCCGTCCCTGCGCGATCGCTACCTAGAGCTGATTGACCAAATTGTGCAAACCACACTCAAGGGCAATATTCGCTCTAAAGAGCAGGTGTATCAACTGCTGGTGCAATCGGTAGAGCCGGGAACCGGGGAGGTGTTTGAACGCTGTTTGGGCGATCGCGTGGAGTCGACCCAGCAGCAGGTCAGCCAAGCGGATGAACTTAAACAGGCCAAGGCCACGCGCATTTTACGGGCGCTGAAAACGATTCAGGGTGAATGGCAACGCTGGCAAGCTCATAACCAGGCCACTGAAAGCCTCAGCAGCGCCGTTCGCCAAATTGCGTCGGCTCCAGAGTCCGAACAGCTAACGGCCCTGCTGAGCGTGCTTGATCCCAACCGCAACCCACCGCTGAATCTGGCACAGTGGAGCCAACTCTCTACCCTGCTGCGCACCACCAGCGCCCCATCCTCTCACCCCGAAGCCCAAACAACTGCCGTGCAGGACATGGCGGAAGGGATTCGGCGCGGGTTGGAGTCTTGGACGCGGTTGGAGGGGCACCTAGTGAGCTGGATGTACGACCAGAGCCGGGAGCAGTTGGGCTTTGGTGGCGTCCCTGGGCAGCAGGGACCCTGGGCGCTGTGGGCTAAGCAGGTGAACAGCCCTGTCCCCCAGGAGCTGTTTCAAACCTTAGCAACCGACCAATCGGCGGTGGAATGGGTGGAGCGGCGGCGGCAGTTTGACGCGAGCGATGTGGTAGAGCTGTCCGTGCTGCTGCGCTGCCTACAGCAGGGGCTGGTGAGCTGGTTTGATCAGCTGGTCTACGATGCTAAAGTGGGCGCGAAGCTGTCAATTTCTACCTTTTTGGGATTTTCGGTGATCTGGTCGCAGTTAGCTAACGGGTTCAATCAAGCCAGTACCGTGAACCTGGGCTGGAGTCGGTTTACCGATGCGTGTTTTCAGATCACCCTCCAGATTTTGCGCACATTTTCGCAGCGCGAGTATTTTCCGCTTTATGGCGGCATATTTGCGTCGTTTTCAGGCAAATATTTGCGGGGGGCGCTGGACTATTTAAGTGAGCCGCTGCAACGCTCGGAGGGGACTCAAGAAAAAGCCCGAATTCTGACGCTGCTGGGCTATTCATTCCGGGTGCAAGGGCAAATTGAGCGGGCGATCGCCTTCCATCAACAGGCGCTAAAAATGGCGCGACAGGCCGACGATCGCCCCTGCGAAATTGCCAACCTCAACCACCTCAGCCGCACCTACGCCGCGCAAGAACAGTATGGTGAGGCGATCGACACCAGCCAGCGCGCCCTGATTCTCAGCCGCCAAGTGGGCGATCGCCTGGGTGAAGCCAATGCGCTGGCCAGTCTGGGCTATGGCGAAGTGTTTCAGGCGCAGTCATTGGAGCATGCCGAACCGGAGGTGTACGAACGCGCCATTTACTACCTGGAGCAAGGATTAGAGCTGGCCGAAAAAGTCGGCGATCGCCAAAGTCAGGCGCTATGCCTTAGCAGCTTAGGCATTGCCCAGGTGGCACTAGAGCAATATCAGGAGGCGATCGCACCCCTCCAGCGCGGCGTCCAGGCAGCTCAATTTTCGGGCGATCTCTACCTTCAGGGCATCAACCTGGTCTACCTGGCCGAAGCCCACCATCGATTGCAAAATCCTGGCCAAACCCTATCGACTGCCTGCCTTGGCATGTACCTGCTAGAGCAAATCGGCAGTGCTAGCTGGCGGCAACCCGCCGGATTGCTCACTATTCTCAAAGGGCAACTAGGGGAAGGCGCGTTTCAAGACCTGCTGCTGCAACAGCGCCCTAGCATCATTGCCGTAATTGGGGTAGATGGATATGATCACCTGCCCGATTTACTGGAATTTTATCAAGCCGAATAAACCTTTTTCGCCGCCTGAGGAACTGTCATAAAGTCTAGCTAGTCTCTATATCCATAAGGCTAGGATCCAAGAGTATGAAAGGGCTACAGGTGAGAGGAGGTTGCGGTATGAGTTGGGATATAAACAATCGAATTAATTGGAAAGCAATTCCAGCGGCGTTGGCAATGGTGGTGACGATCGCTACATCTGCCTACAGCCAAGTGCAAACGCCTCTGCAAACAGAAACAGTGGTTCGGGGCACCTCGGGTGGCACCCAGGCGAGCGCCTGTGGATTTATCGCCGGACGACCCAGCCAAACGGTACGAGTGACTGAAACCTTTACTCGGCTGCGGTTTCGGGTGCAGGGTGGAGGCAGTAGCACGTTGCTGATTCTAGGGGGAGATGGCAGCGTTAAAGGCTGTGTCCGCGCCGATAATTTCTCAAATGGCGGCATTGAAACGGCGGGTGCCTGGGAACGGGGAACCTATTCGCTGTATGTCGGCGAGCAAGAGCGCGGCAACAGCTCACCCTTTACGCTGTCGATCGTCCAAAACTAAAGCCATTCGATCAGTCTGCACGGGTTTAACTCGATGCTTAACCCGTTACTGTATGATCTGACAAAATCCAAACCTGACGGTGGGTGACGCCCTTGGCGATCGCGCCGTCAGTTCTGTAGCTGCCAGGTCATATGCCTCATCCCATGCGCCAAATTCTTGAACCAGACGAGAAAAACCTAGGTGAGTCACTTTGGGTGCGCCGCCTCTTGCCCCACGAAATGCGGCAAATGGTGGGGCCATTCATCTTTTTTGACCACATTGGGCCGGCGGTGTTTCCACCAGGGCAGGGCTTAGACGTGCGCCCTCATCCACACATTAACCTGGCCACGCTGACTTATCTATTTGACGGCGTTATTCTACACTGTGACAGTTTAAGTAGCGTTCAAGAAATTCATCCAGGTGCTGTGAATTGGATGACAGCGGGTCGGGGGATTACGCACTCAGAGCGCACTCCGGCCACCCTGCGCAGCGGCGAAACCAGCCTGCATGGCATCCAAACCTGGATTGCCTTGCCCGAGGCCGATGAAGAAACCGATCCAGCCTTCCATCACTATGCCGCTGCCGACCTGCCGACCTGGCAAGACAATGGTGCATCGTTCACATTAATTGCTGGTCAAACCGCTGGGTATACCTCCCCCGTCAACACGTTCTCTGCGATGATCTATCTAGATCTGGTGGTGCCAGCCCAGACGCCCGTCACCATTCCCAATGATTATCCAGAGCAGGCAATCTACAGCGTCACCGGAAACATCAGCCTGAACGGTGAACCGTTAGCGCCGCACCAACTGGCAATTTTGACGCCAGGAGCATCAATCACAGTCATGGCAGACGCCGCCGCTCGGTGTGTGATTGTCGGCGGCGACCCGGTAGGAACACGGTACAAGTGGTGGAATTTTGTTTCTAGCCGCCCAGAGCGAATTGAGCAAGCCAAGGCCGATTGGCAAGCAGGACGCTTTGCCGGCGTACCCCACGAGTCAGAATTTATTCCATTGCCAGAAAATATACTCTGAGCGGCTCACTGTACCAGCATCGGCTGCAAAAACTGCTGAGATTTGAGGATTTCGTAAAGGTTAACGTCTTTTTCCAACAGACAGGCATGGCCACTGTGGGGTAGCGTGGTCAGCTTGGCGTTTGGCAACTGGCACACCAGCGCTTCCGCATCGGGGATAGATGGCAGCAGGCGATCGCTACCGCTGGCGATCAGCAAAACGGGCTGCTTCAGCCGATCGAGGGGCAGGTCGTTCAGATTAAACGATTGCAGCAGCGATATCCGCCACAGCGACGTTTCTTTTGGCACAGTCCGAACAGCGCTAAAAAATGCCTGATGATCATCCGGCGAAATCCGGCTGAGATCACCCAAAAAAGGGATTAATCCAACCGAAGACCATTCGTATAAGAAGTTAGGAAACCATTGAATAATTTGCCCACCCCATAGCATCCAAGGACGACGGTCAAAGGACGATGCTGGATTCACCAAAATAATTCGATCGAACAACTGGGGTGCCTGAGTCGCTACTTTGAGCGCCAGACACCCGCCAAACGATTCGCCGCAGAGATAGACGGGTCGCCCTGCTGGATGTTTGGCGATCTCGGTATGAATCAGCTCTAAAACTTGATCCGTCAACTGATCCCAGCCCGTTTGGTCGTCCGGTGGAATCGCTAGGCAGCGAACGTCAAAGTCAACCTCTAAGGCTCCTGTTTGAGTTCGCAGCAGTTGCCCAGTGCCATCCATCCCTGGTAGGAACACAAACAGCGGGTGCTGCGGACGAAGCCCACTAGGCGTTAAAAAACAAAGAGAACTTTTAATGTTTGGCGTCATTATCTAAGCACAACCCTGGTCAAGAAGATGAGCAATCTCAGTTTGGCAATACTGGGTCAGTTCGTTGACAACTATTTTACCCTGTTTGCCTCGGTACCTCTGCCGCTGTGATGGGGTCACCCAATAGGGCCGCCCAACTAATACTCTAACTTGATGATAAAGCACCAGCGGATGCCAGCCCAATTGTTGAAACAGGGGTTCAGACGGGTCAAACAAGCCCAGCAGTGGCAGCGGAATAGCAGGACACACACTTTCCTCACGGGCAGCGATCGCCACCGGTAAAATAGCCACATTTCGCGGCGGCGAAACAGCCATATTATGCCTGGGCGAAACAGCTACATCCTGCGTCGGCGAAACAGCTACATCCTGCGTCGGCGGAACAGCCACATTTTGCCTGGGCGATCGCGTCAATCCGTCTGCCTCTGGGCGATCGGGCTGAGCAGATTTGTCTGTCCGTAGCGCCAAATGAGCAAACCCGCGCTGAAATGCACCCACCTGATTTGGCGCAGTCTGCTGCACCATCGGCTGTGTGCCTTCCGGGAAAATCCCCACCGTTTGTCGAGATTGTAATAGCCGACTGGCCTGGCGCAAAAAATGCTGCTTTTGAGAGGCGCTATCTAATGGAACACAGCCCAAAGCCGTCACAATCTCGCGGAGGACGGGGACTTGACCCATGTAATGGTGGCAGGCAAACCGGATCGGCTGACTCAACACCGTCATCAGCAGTGGCGCATCCATAAAACTGCGATGGTTACTGACCACAATTAGGCTGCCATCTTGAGGAATGCGCTCGGCATAATTCAAGGAAACCTGGGTTCCTAAACTAGACAAGAGCAGGTGCGAGAGCAATAGGGGAGTCTGTGGCACCATGGTTGAAGTTGAAAGCAATCGTAATCTACCTGTTGCGCGAGTAAGAGCCTCAAGAAGGCTAGGTCAGGAGGGGATGTTGCATGTCTACATCCTCAGTCTACCGTTTGAAAGGCAGACGCGCAGGAGCTTTCAAACCACAGCCCCTACGCCATTGGATGGAAATTGCTGGGTGCAGCCACCGTGCAGCCACGATGCAAAACCCATCTCCGGCAACCAAACGCTTTTGCTCTAAGCACAGGCAATCATCAGGGGCAATCTGCCCACTTGAGCCGCCACCACCTGCCCGATCGCCTGACTGCTGGCATAGCCATGGGTGCGCAGGGCGTTCAGACACCTGCTGGCCGTTGCCGCAGGCACGCTGGCGAGCAGGCCGCCGCAGGTTTGTGGATCGAACAGCAGCGGAAATAAAGGATG
>CASBQX010000339.1 GCA_949127925.1 Synechococcales cyanobacterium PMM_0002 | reverse complement strand
GCCCAATTACTCAATTCCAGCCTCGACACAGATGAAGTGGTCGAACAAATTATTGCCGAGCTAGGACAAGCGCTAGGATTCGATCGCTGCTTTTTGATCCGGCTGCGAGAGCAGCAGGCTAACGTCATGAGTTACTGGGAGGTGCCAGACCAAGACCTGCCTCCCACCAATCCAGACGTACTTGAGCAAGTACCCTGGCGGGCGGTAGAAGAGGCATTCGTGCAAGAGGGTGTCTCCTACTTACAAGTACCCGCCGTCACTCCTGGATTAGACACCTCTGGATTAGTCACCCCTGGAGTAGATGTAGAGCCAACCGCAGATCTACCAGTACCAGATCTAGAAATAGACTCGCTGCAAGCCTGTTTAAATAACCTAGAAGCAACCTCCGCTCTAATCATTCCAGTTTTTATCCAAGCAGAATTTTTTGGCGTGATTGGCTTATTATCGTATCAGCCTCTGCCTGCCTATCGGTTAGAAGAACTGCAAACGGCACGGCAAATAGCCGACCATCTAGCGATCGCCCTCACCAACGCCCAGCATCACCAGCAGCATGATGCCTTGCGCCTCCGCAACCTGCCCCTTCAGGGGCATCCCCTGCGTGACGAGTTAACCCAATTACTCAATCGCGAAGCCCTCGATCGAGAATTAGAACATCTCAGCAGTCGAGCCTTGTGGACTGTGCAACCGCCGTTCAGCATGATCTTTTGCGACCTCGACTACTTTAAACTGATTAACGATACTCATGGCTACCAAACAGGCAATATTATTTTGCAAAACTTGGCGCAGCGGTTTCAAAAGCATTTACGCCAAGAAACTCCGGCCTATCGATATGACGGAGAAGAGTTTGTCGTCTTACTGGCCGAGACTACGGTAAACCATGCGCTAGATGTAGCCGAGCGGCTGCGCCGAGCGATCCATACCAGCCCCGTAGAAACCAGCTCTGGATCAATAGCGGTAACGGCTAGCTTTGGCATTGCTCGCCAAGATCCAAGCCGCGATCGCGATGCCTACAGCGTGCTGCATCGCGCCGAACAAGCGCTGCGTGACGCCAAATGCCAGGGACGAGATTGCGTGAAGGTGCTTTAGTATGGTTTCGATGAAGGAATTAACTTATTTGAAACAAGAATTCAGGATATAGCTGCGGTTGACTAGCCTAGCCCCGCAATTCCTGAATACAATTGCCCTGGATGTAGTTGTAGTGGGAGCTGCATGCGCAATCATGAACAATCCTGTTCACGTTGGCAGCGCTCTCATGCCGTCAATCGGCCTGATTTAGTTGCTTTTGATTTGATTTCTAACTTTAACTTTTAATTTTTAATTATTACTGAACCCTAGCCCCTTAACTGAGCGGAGTTGGTCATGACAGTTCATCTCTCACCAGCGTCATTTGTCAATAAGCCCATTGCCTTTGGTACAGACGGTTGGCGGGGCATAATTGCCGCAGACTTCACCTTTGAACGCGTGATGGATGTAGCTCCCCGTGCCGCCTTGGCGTTAGAGCAAGCCTACGGCAATCAGACAGGCAATCAGACAGGCAATCGGCTAATGATTGTCGGCTACGATCGGCGCTTTCTATCGCCAGAATTTGCCCTCGCCGCCGCCGAATCCCTTCAAGCGGCTGGGTTTGATGTCATGCTGTCGGAATGTTTTGCGCCCACACCTGCCTTTAGCTGGGCTGCCAAACAGTTCAATGCTCTAGGGGCGATTGTCATTACCGCTAGCCACAACCCAGCCGCCTATTCAGGCTTAAAGGTAAAGGGCGGGTTTGGTGGATCTGTTTCCCCCGAAATTACGCAGACCATTGAGGCGCTGCTATCTCAGCCCTTGCCGCCTGCCGCCACCCGAGGCATACTGCAATCGTTTAACCCGTGGACTAGCTACTGTGAAGGGCTACAGGCCAAAGTAGATGTGTCGCGGTTGAAGCAGGCGATCGCCAGCGGCAAACTCACCGTCTTTGCCGATGTGATGCACGGTGCTGCTGCGGGTGGGTTAGAACAACTGCTGGGGATCCCCATCCGCGAACTCAACGGCGATGCCGATCCCACCTTTGGCGGCGGTGCCCCCGAACCCCTGCCCCGCTACCTGCCCGATTTACTCCATCAAATCAAAACCTACACCCGGAAATCTGCCGACGAGCTAGTGGTGGGTTTAGTGTTTGATGGCGATAGCGATCGCATTGCCGCCGTCGATGGCCAAGGAACCTTTCTGAGTTCTCAAGTTTTGATCCCTATCCTGATTCAGCACTTGTCCAACCACCGAGGCTTCACGGGCGAAATTGTCAAAACCATTAGCGGCTCCAACCTAATTCCACTTGTGGCCAAACTGTTTGACCTATCGGTACATGAAACCCCGATTGGCTACAAATACATCGCCGATCGGATGTTAGAGTCTGCCGTATTTTTGGGTGGGGAAGAATCGGGCGGCATTGGCTACGGCAACCACATTCCCGAACGCGATGCGCTGCTTTCGGCTCTGTATGTGCTAGAAGCTGTAGTGGGAGCAGATATGGACTTGAGTGACCAGTATGCAGACCTCCAGGCCAGAACCAACTTTACCTCAGACTATGACCGGATCGATTTACCGTTAGCCAGCATGTCCGTGCGATCGCGGCTGTTGAACGAATTGCAAACTCAACCGCCTACCGAAATCGGCGGGCAGGCCGTCCTCAGCTACATTGACATCGACGGCTACAAGTTTCAGCTGGCCGATCAAAGCTGGCTGCTGATCCGCTTTAGTGGCACAGAACCCGTGTTGCGGCTGTACTCCGAAGCGGCCAATGCAGGACGGGTGCAGCAAAACTTGGCCTGGGCAAAAGACTGGGCCAATTCTGTAGCAGCGGGTTAACTAGCAACTGCCTCATCAGCGATGGCGGTTCACGGCGAGCGTGAACCGCCATTTTCTTTTAGGTTGGTCTTTGCGCGTACCATCCGCGCAAAGAGAGCCGCACCTGCATGCCACAATGGGTAAACTCTGTATCATGCGACCGTCCGCATCATGACCTTGACCAAGCTGCGACTGCCCCGCTCTCTAAATGTTCTGCGCCACTCTAGCCTGTCTGTGCAAATGATGTGGGCTGGAATTGTGATTACAGCGCTGTTTGTGGCGATCGCCCTCCTCACCCCGGCATTCCAATCCTGGGGCTGGCTGCAAGATCCGCTCGATTCGCTGTCAAACCCAATCCACGAGCCACCGTCAGCCGCCCACTGGTTTGGCACTAGCCGCGAGGGCTACGATGTGTTTTCTCGTACGTTATTTGGCAGTCGGATGGCATTGCTAGTAGTGGTTTTAGCCACAGTCATTAGTGTGGCGATCGGGGTGCCTTTGGGGATGTTGAGCGGGTACTTAGGCGGCAGGTTAGATCGGGTACTGCTGTTTTTGATGGATACGATCTATACCCTGCCTGGTTTGCTGCTATCGGTGACGCTAGCGTTTGTCGTAGGGCGTGGGGTCGTGAATGCGGCGATCGCCCTCAGCATTGCCTACATCCCGCAGTATTACCGCGTTGTGCGCAACCATACCGTTAGCGTCAAAACAGAGCTATTCGTTGAAGCTGCCCAATCGATGGGTGCCACCACCTGGCGAGTGCTATCGCGCTACCTGTTTTTCAACGTGATTCAAAGCGTCCCGGTCTTGTTTACCCTCAACGCCGCCGATGCTGCCCTCACACTAGGCGGACTGGGCTTTTTGGGACTGGGCTTGCCCGACCAAACCCCCGAATGGGGTGCAGATTTGCGTCAAGCCCTCGATGCCCTACCCACCGGGATTTGGTGGACGGCATTATTTCCGGGGCTGGCGCTAACGTCACTAGTGGTGGGGCTATCGCTGGTCGGTGAAGGGTTAAACGAATTTATCAACCCGTTATTGCGCCGCGAAAATTGGAAGAATTAGGGTAGGCGGCGAGTCGTGAGCGGGCGATCGCGTCCCTGTATGGGTATTCGACCAGCCCGACCTAGGAAGGCAGCTTCCCCCAACTCTCAGCTCTAAAAAATACTATAGGATTACCGTTCACAAGCTTCTCCTCTACCTGCTTCATCCCCATGCCGCTACCCACCAATCACGCTGCTGATACCACCTGACACGCAGCCGCAAACCCGCATATCTAAAATCTGCCAAGCATGCAGGAGAACCCCGCTGGTTGAACTGTTTGATGCCCCATGAGATTTCGACGTACCTAGATCCAGGTACTACAATATGAAAGAAAGTTGGCGCTTCCTCAAAGCACTGAGGAGTTTGCCTAGAACTCATCGCTAGCCCTCAATTACAACCCAACTACAAATTAATGCCAGCAAGGTTGCAAATTAAAGCAGAAGACTGTTCGCCATTAGGGCAACTGATTCTTCAATACCTAGAAGAGCAAGGGGTTAGCATGAACCACTTGGCGGAACTGTCTGGAGTGCCCCAGCCCCGGCTGCGAGGAGCCTGCTTTAAGGGTACTTGCCCTACCCCTGAAACCTTGAGGAAGCTAGCTAGGGTGATGGGAAAGCATCACTTAGAACTCTATACGCTGGCCTATGAAGCCAGAATTGAGCATCTCCCCCAAGATGCCAATGACAGTTCTTTGGAGCTGTTAATGCGAGAACTATTTGAGACAGCTAGAGAGCTGGGCTTAACGGTTCCCACCATTCGTCCCTCCAAAGCCAAAATCCGCAAAGCGCTCCTAGAGCTTGGGTTCCGCACCGAGGATGAGCAAAGCATCGGCAATCGGTTTGATATCGGCTAAGTCAATCAAACTAAGTCAATCAAACTAAGGAATGAGAATTAAATAACTCCGCCGTTTTTCTGTAGGGGCGAACGGCCGTTCGCCCCTACCAGCAATCAATTTCCCGATCGAACCAAATCCATCATCCTAAGTCAATCAAAAAAGAGCGGATGCCAGATCCCAAGGGAACTGAGGCATCCGCTCTTTTTGATAAAAAGCTGTGAAATTCTAAGGTTTGAGTTGACCGTTTAACTCAAACCTTAGAATTCAAAACTAACTCACCTCTGCGGGCTACTTCCGGTAAGGCACCGATTTCTCAAAATCGATGTTGGTCGCTGAAATCCGCTGAGGGGAGTTGACCCGAGGGCTGATGCTGCGAGCCATGTCGAGGAACAAGGAAGGGCTACCGACTTTAGCCTGCTTGTCTTGGGGAACGTAGCTGCGCACCGTGGTTTGCCAGATGATCTGAGGGAAGCCCAGCTTGGCGCGGTGGTAAGCCCCGTAGCGAGGCGAGGTGATGTTGAAAGGCCGTTCACCTTCGGGGCGACCGGGCAGCACCCGACGGCGTTGATAGGGCAGGGTATCGTACCCGAAGGCTTCAAGGTATTCGTCGCTATTGAGCAGATCGTCTATAAATCCGATAATGCCCTTGGTGGCGACAACGATAGACCAAGCAATCTTTTCGCGATCGCTATAGACATCGCGTCCTAGCACCCGCTGCACGGTTTGCTCAACAAAGCGATAATTGCTGTTGAGTTCGTAGAAACTGCGTCGGTATGTGTCGGAGAGCACTAAGCCCCGAATGAAGTCGCGAACAGTGATTTGACCATTGCGGAGTTGAGACTCCAAAAACCGTTCCCGATCAGCCGCAAAGGCATGGAAAAAGATCTGGCGATATGCCGCTTCAATCAGAGTGTCCATGTCGGCGGGGGAAAGCAGGTTGTCTGTGGAGTAGATCCTTGGTTTCTCATCTCCAGGAACTTCGTAACCTGTTACCCGATTATTTTGGCTAATGGGGGAATATTCTAAAAGAGGAATTGCCACGCCTGAAAATCTCCCTTTCCTTATGAAATCTTACAAAAGTTACTCATAATCATATAGGGAGGGAAGCCGCATTATTCGATATAGTCTGATAAAAAATACATAACTTAATTTGGTATTTGGCCTTCCGATCATGATGAAACGCTTTACCAGAAATTGGATCACCCTAGTTCGTTAGAAGGCTGTGTTTAAGGGCGTAACGTTTCAACATCTAACGCTTCACAATGCTACATCTGACAGTGCTACATCTGACAACGCTACATCTAAGTCACCCAGTCGGGTTAGGCGTCGAATCGCCGACGAGCGCCTTTGCCTTGCCAAAATGCTAGTGGGTCGGCAGTAGCGAGGCAATGAGGGTAAAACCGGAGATTTTCTTCCCTGCCGGGTTGACATAGGGGCAGTTCAATTTCTAACCCCAGGCACAGATGACCTAGCGATCGCGCAAACTGCGAGTGGTGCCCCGGAGATCCGGCATGGGCATGGGCATATTCATGCACAACCAATCTTAGCCAGTCTTCCGGTTCAACTCGACCTACATCGACCAAGATGGTGAGGGGCTGAGTCTGAAAATTGCAGAGTGCATCAATGCCAAAGGACTGAGCCAGGGGAGCCGCAAACACTTGGATGGCGGGCTGCTCCCAAGGATGAAAACAATTGTGGCAAGCCTGGAGGTAGACATTCAGTTGCGTGTTTACAGCTTCAATATGCTGGCCGATCCAGGTGCAGATGGGCGATCGCTGCTCTAGGTCATAGACCCAATTCACCATGTCTGGATCTAACGCAAGCCCGCGTACCCCATACAAATAATCCAACCCACGGATAAAGGGATCGAGACTGGCCGTAATGATTAATGAGTCCACCAAAGTCTGCTGCCTGTAAAACAACAGGTGATATTGGGGCGAGCAGGGCAGCTCCAGGGTCTCCTCAATCCCAAAATCACCGAAAAATTACGGTATGGGCATAAACTACCAACCCAAAACAGACAAGTGCGGTGCGGGTTCAGCCGTGGCTGGCGTTGGCTCAGACGCATCTTGGCTGCGGTCAGCCTTTTCTGGGTTGGCCGCAACTTCTGATGCATCTCCAAGCCGGAATTCGGTACAGAAAGTAGCGGTAGCAAACCCACCGAACCGTTTTACCGTGCTGGTTCGCATTCTGAGGCTGGGGCTGGGAAACCAGAATCGCTCGATCGAACTCATGGTTTCATATTCAGTGGTCAGCACTAGCCCACCGTCATCATCCATGTGGTATTGTCCCGCCACAGGGACAATTTCTGCATAGCCCCGCTCTCGCAGCAGGGTGCCGTTACGGGGTTGATCGATATCTGGAATCAGGGCAAATACGGTAGATCCTTCATGGTTCTCATCGTCTTTATCCCAACCCATGGCACCGTGCCACGACACAAAGGCACCACCGATCGCGTGCTTAGGGTCAACGTCATGGATCTGACAGATCTCAACCACTTTGGCGTGATCGGCAGCTAGTGCCTCGACCTGAATCTCGGATTCGCCTGCTTCAGTCCGTTTGAAGGCCAGGTGATGGGTGGTGCGCTGCGATCGCCACACCCCGGTACTCAGCTGAAAAAACTCCATGACATCCATAGTTGAAATTAACTCCAAGCAAAGATACCTTTATGCGGTTACTCCAAGCTCAATCGCTGGATGGCGACGCTGTAAGTTGGGTAACACTATCTCTCATATTACAGCAGCCACAGGCTCCGCATCCCCGCGCCGCGCGCTACCCGCCATCTGGGCACACAATCTGGGTTGACTCAGAGTTGCACTCTATATTAATCCACGTTATTCATCCACAATCCTTAGTCAACATAAACAAAATAGCGGCGATCGCACTTCATCCCTCCACTCCTCACGTTTGCATGGTGAACGCGTTGAGTTAGTGGCGCGATCGCCTTTTATACCTAATACCGCCATCCTATAATTGTGCGCCCTTTTAGCTAACAGCCGCCGCCTTTTGCCGAGTGGGACGTTTGCGACCAGATTTCTTGTTCAATTCAGATTCAACTTAGGCGGGGGCGATCCTCTTGTAGAGAGTGACGATCGAATAGGGAACTGTTAGAACAGTGGGGCAAGAGGGCGATCGACCTGAGTAACTGAATCGCACTCCTGAAGCTCTAAAAAATCAGAATGGGTTAACGAAACGTAGTCTAAACTGGTGTTTGATTGTATTTCTCAATTAGCTCCGCCACTGCTCAATACATAGTTAGGTCTTGAAAAATCATGGCTGTCCCAAATAAAGTTGCTGAAAGATTTGTTGCTGGAATCAAGCGATTTCAGCCAATTGTGGCTTCTGCCAAGAGTCGCGACGTCAACGAATCAGATACTGTCACCATCATCAAAGATATATTGTCCGAAGTCTTTGGCTACGATAAATATGCGGAAATTACCTCGGAACACCTGATCAGAGGTACGTTTTGTGATCTTGCTCTCAAGCTAGATGGGGAACTGCGTCTGTTAATTGAAGCGAAGGCCATCGGGCTTGAACTAAAAGAAACATATGTGAAACAAGCTGTGGATTATGCTGCTAATCAAGGCGTTGATTGGGTAGTTCTGACGAACGCTGAGACTTGGCGAGTTTATCGCATTTCATTTACAAGGCCCATTAATCAAGAATTAGTTCTTGAGTTCAACTTTAGTGGATTGAATTCTCGCAAGAATAGTGACCTCGACATGCTTTATTTGCTATCAAAGGAGAGTTGGTCTAAGTCACTGCTTGGCGAATATCATACACAGCGACAGGCACTCAGTCGTTTTTTAGTTGGAGCAATAATTCTTTCAGATCCTGTGCTTGAAGTCTTGCGTCGAGAATTGCGTCGCATCTCCCCCGGCGTTAAGATCGAAACTGAGGAAATTTCTAGCATTCTGTTGACGGAAGTTTTAAAGCGTGACATCCTCGAAGGCGACAAAGGCGACGAGGCGAAGAAGAAAATTCAGTCTTTTTATCGGAAGCTTGCTAAAGATCGTGAAAAGGCAGTGAAGGTTTCCTCCTCTGTAGAAGATGCGCCGATAGCTACCTGATTTTTACAAGTACAAGTGAGAGCTGAGACAACTGTGAATCGTAAAAAGGCAGAGGAGTTAAGCAAAGCATTCGGATTAGAGGTTGTTCAATCACGATACAGTGACTGGGGCAACTTTTATGGTTTAGTCCAGTTCTATCCCTGTGCTCTTTGGGATCGGTCAGGATACATCATTTTCAACGATGAAAATGAACTTAAAATACCTGGGATTTCAGTTTCCAAGAGAATCAATATACCCAAAAGAATATCTTTGCTTAATGGTTACAAGTATGTCATTACTGACACTCATCTATCGGAGGAATTGCCTGACGGGATCGAATATCAAGAAGGTTCTGTACAACAAATTAAAGTTAACAGATCCGAAAGAGATCCGAAAGAGATCCGAAAGCGCGAGCTGACTGCTTGTCTCATTATGGCTATGCCTGTCGAGTTTGCAGTATAAAACTCAGTGATGTTTATGGAGCGATCGCTAAAGATCTTATTCATATGCATCACATTAAACCAATAAGCAAAATTGGAGAGTCGTATAGAGTAGATCCTGTGTCTGATTTAATTCCTGTTTGTCCAAATTGCCATGCAATTATTCATCTAAAAGATCCTCCTTATTATCCTCATGAAGTCATTGCTATGCTTCATTAACGATATTGATTGGCTTGTGGAGGAACACGAACAAACACTGCTGGAGGCTCGGCATGACTACTTGACACTTAAGATCGAACCGCTTGCAGCCCAAATCATCAAGCAGAGCAACAAAACTAGCAACTCTTAGGCGACGGTTATGCCATTGAGTGGGTTGATTTAGATGAACATATTGGGATTGAAGGCTTATTAGCAGGTAGACACAGCGGCGAAAGCCATCATTCGCTTGAGCGGTGGTTAGCAACACGGGGTAAGGCTTCTAGCGGTGCAGCGTGACGCGATCGCCCCAACTTGCAGTGACAGGCGATCGCCCAGAGCATCCAAAAACCTCCATCGCATCAACCTCACGGCTTAACTTGGAATACAATTTTGCCACGCGTGTGACCACTTTCGCTCATCTGGTGCGCTTCGGCTGCTTGGCTCAGCGGCAGCACCGCATCAACGATCGGTTTAACCTGACCGGCATCAATCAATTGTGCTATCTCTGCCAACCAATCGGCTCTGGGCTGAATGAACACATAGGCACCCCGGCAATGATGGGCAGATGCTTGTGCTTCTGATGGCGGTGAAACAACCGAAACCAAAATGCCCCCCGGTTTCAAAACCTGCCAAGAGCGCTCCTGGACATCGCCACCCATCGTGTCAAACACAACATCAACAGGTTCTACTACATCTTCAAATTGGGTTGTTTGATAGTCGATTACCTGATTGGCTCCTAGTTCAACCAAGAAATCGTGGTTACGGGCTGAAGCGGTACCAATGACCTCTGCCCCTTTCCAGTGAGCGAACTGTACAGCATAGCTACCCACTCCACCCGCTGCGGCATGAATCAACACCCGCTGTCCGGCAGCTAGCTGGGCTGATTCAAATAGACAGTGCCACGCAGTAATAGCGGCCAGAGGGACAGCCGCTGCATGGACATGATCCACCGTTTTGGGCTTGACAGCTACCTCTGACGCTTTGACTGCAATGTATTCTGCATACGCCCCATCCCGCGCAATATTAGGACGAGCGTAAACCTCATCCCCTAGCTTAAAACTGGTGACATCGGCACCGATCGACTCCACAACTCCAGAGACATCCCAGCCCAACGTCAGTGGCAGGGTGTAAGGTAAAAATTCTTGCAGATGGCCAGCTCGAATTTTCCAATCTACCGGATTGACAGCCGCCGCATAAACCCGAATCAGCACGTCATCATCAGCGATCGCGGGCAGTGGAGTGTCTTCATAGACCAAAACCTCTGGGCCGCCATACGCATGAATTCGGACTGCTTTCATTGTTGTCATCGGGTTTTCTCGTAGATGTTTTCCCTTGATTGTAAGACCTGTAGCTAGTTTGGATTGCAGTCAAGTGTGGCGTTTGACACCGTGCAAAACTGGCAAGGCGCACTGCAATCACGGCTGCTGGCCATGCTTTCGGACAATCAGCAGGTTGTCGCAGGGAAAGATGCGATCGCCGCCAAAGCCTTGGTTCCCTACCGTTACTCAGGCTAGAAATATCTTGCTACCGTTACAAGAGAAGCCTCAACTATTAGAGCTTTTGCTAGAGGAAAATCGGTGCAGAACTGTCACAAAAACTGACACATCGACCTTGCCAGAAAAGGGGCTGAAATACCCCTTTTTTATTCTTCCTGTAAGACGTGTCGTCTGAAACGATGCCAGGACGGGGACTTGAACCCCGGACACGAGGATTTTCAGTCCTCTGCTCTACCAACTGAGCTATCCCGGCTAACGGTGAACGCTTTAAACGCTCGCGAATAGGTAGGCTTTCAGAAACACTACCGATTCAGCGTCTGGCAAATTCAGCGCTTAATTAAGCTAGCAGAAATATAGAGATCTTGGCAAGTAGATTTAAGCTTACTCATCAATTTTGATCATGAACCTGCGAGAGGGGACGCCGATCTAGCGGGCTAAATTAGCACATGATGCGAGAAGTGTAGCGGATGAACGTCACGCTTCTCGCATCGCCAGTGACTAGATCGGGCGCAGACGAGTAACTTTGAGAGTAAATGTTCCTATGCCTTGGCCACCATAGGGCCTAACGCGAACAATGTAGTTGCCTTCTTGGGCAATCCGCGCAAATAGCAGCGAGTTAGTCGTGCCATCAGGGCCGTCATCGTTTTCGCCGATTGTGGTGCCGTCAGGTGCAATCAACGTCACAATCGTATCAAATTCGTCTGAAAGCAAATCGGTAACCACCTGATCGCCCTTTTCTAAGCTGACTATATAATCACGAGCGAAGCCACCAAACCCAGTAGGAATATCTTTATCGGTTAGAGTATCGATGATTTCATTACTGGCAGGCATGCGGACAGGGTTGTAGAGCGGCGCGGTTTGGGCGCGT
The DNA here is from genome assembly GCA_949127925.1 of Synechococcales cyanobacterium PMM_0002. Lineage (GTDB taxonomy): Bacteria > Cyanobacteriota > Cyanobacteriia > Elainellales > Elainellaceae > CASBQJ01. Next base: position 5,872 of record CASBQX010000339.1, on the reverse strand, counting down.
GCCGTCAAGGTTCCCATGCCAACCACCAAAGCAGTCATTGGAAATAGCAGAGGAACACTGAATTTCATTAGGAAATTGTTCATAAGGAAGAAGTAGGTCGCCAACGCAATCGGGGTTCTGTCAATTATGCTCCATTATTCTGGCTTCCTTTTCCGCAATTGTGCATGAAGAAAAAAGGGAAGCTGTCGCTAGATTGGCAGGATTTTGGGTTCCAGCCAGAGGCGATCGCTCAATAGCGTTAAAATAAAGAATTGTTACTGAGCCGAAAGGATTCCTATGGCTGCCAATGTTGAGATCTATACCTGGAGCACCTGCCCCTTCTGCATTCGCGCTAAGGAGCTACTGAGCAAGAAGGGTGTGGCCTTTACCGAATACTGCATTGATGGAGACGAAGCTGCACGAGCAAAAATGGCACAACGGTCGCAGGGTGGACGTTCTCTGCCTCAGGTGTTTATCAACGACCACCACGTTGGGGGGTGCGATGATCTACATGCGCTGAATGCCCAAGGTCAGTTGGACGCACTGCTAACGCAGTAGGATTGCAGGGGATTAAACAACCTAAACTGTTCACCACGGAGAAACTGGCGTGAAATTTGCGTTCATTATTGACCCGATCCAGCGGCTAGATCCGGGGCATGACACGAGTGTGGCGCTGATGGAAGCCGCGCAAGGGCTGGGGCACGAGATTTGGCTGACGCAGGCGGGTCATCTGTCGGTGGTGCAGGGAAAAGCCTACGCCATGCTACAGCCCGTGCGGTTAAAGCCTGTAGAGCTAGTGGAAGGCCGCTGGATAGCCGCTCAAGATTGGTATGTGCTGGGCGATCGCCAGTTCTTGCCGTTGGAGGAGATGCAGGCGGTGTTCATGCGCACTGACCCGCCCGTGAATGTGCCGTATCTGTACGCGACCTACATTTTGGACTATGTTGATTCGGCCAAAACGTTGCGGGTGAACTCACCTGCGGGGCTGCGAGCGGCCAATGAAAAAATGTACGCACTCCAGTTTACAGATGCAATTCCCGAAACCATCGTGACACAAGACAAGCAGGTGATTCGGGAGTTTGTGGACCGGCAGGGGGCGGCGGTCATGAAGCCGCTGGGTGGCAAAGCGGGTGAGGGCATTTTGTTTGCAGAACCGGGCGATCGCAATCTCAATTCGCTAATTGAGATCAGCACGCAGCAGTTCAGTTACCCGATCATGGTGCAAGCCTATTTACCAGCCGCTAAAGACGGCGATAAGCGGATTATTTTGCTAAACGGCGATCCGGTGGGTGCCGTTAACCGCATTCCGACCGGCAGCGATTTTCGGGGCAATATGGCGGTCGGTGGGCGCGTGGCTCACGTCGAAATCACCGAGCGCGATCGCCAAATTTGTGACCAGTTAGCCGCCACACTGCGACGCGACGGCTTGATTTTTGTCGGCATCGACATCATCGGTGGCTATTTAACTGAGGTCAACGTCACCAGCCCCACCGGGATTCGAGAAATCGATCGCTTAGAAGGCGTCCGCGTTGGGCAAATTGTGATGGAGTGGGTGGAGAACACCCTAAAAGGCGGCATTGCCTAGCAGAAACAGCAAAAATAGCAAAAGCGGCATCGCCCGAAAGGCATCGCCAAAGGGTATAGCAAAAGACAGCACTGTATCGCCTTCACCAGTGAAACTCGAAACAATTTAAGCGCGAACCAACCGCATTTCAAGTCATCTTCAAGTCATTTTTAAGGAGAAATTAGATGAGTTCATCACAATATCCACCGCATTACGGGTCAGGCATGAAGCGTCGCCGATTTATTCAGTATGGGGCGATCGCCATTGGTACTGGGATTGCCAGTGCCTGTACGGCCAGCCCACCTGCCGCCGAGTCTCCTGCGGCTAGCCCCTCGGCCAGCGTCGCGGCTAGTCCAGCGGCCTCCGGTGAGCTGACTAAGGTGACCTATGGCACCAACTGGTTTGCTCAAGCTGAGCACGGCGGCTTTTACCAAGCGGTGGCCACTGGAATTTACAAAGACTATGGATTAGATGTATCGATCCAAATGGGTGGTCCCCAGGTAAACGGGACGCAGCTGCTGATGGGTGGGGCGATCGACTTTTTTATGGGCTATGCATCCGATGCGATTAAAGCCGTACAAGAAGGGATTCCCAAAATCACCGTCGCCGCCATCTTTCAAAAAGATCCCCAAATTCTACTCGCCCATCCCGGTACAGCCAAAACCCTAGAAGACCTAAAGGGCAGGCCGATCTTTATTTCGTCAGCCGCCAACGTGACCTACTGGCCGTTCCTCAAGGCAAAATTTGGGTTTGAAGACAGCCAAAAACGACCTTACAACTTTAACCCAGGTCCTTTTTTGGCCGACAAAACAGCAGCTCAGCAAGGCTACCTCAGTTCTGAACCGCTGTCGGTTAAAAAAGAAGGAGGGATTGACCCGGTCGTGTTTTTGTTGGCAGACTATGGCTATAACCCCTATTCCACCACAATTGAATGCAAGAACGAGCTGGTTGAGCAGAACCCTGACCTGGTGCAGAAATTTGTCGATGCCTCAATCAAAGGCTGGTATAGCTACCTCTACGGTGACCCCACTGCCGCCAATGAGCTGATCAAGCAAGCTAACCCCGAAATGAACGACGAGCAAATTGCCTACAGCATCGAAAAGATGAAAGAGTATGGGATTGCAGACTCGGGAGACACCACAGAAAAGGGCATTGGAGCCATGACCGATGAACGGTGGAAGAGCTTCTTCGAGAACCTATCTGGGGAAGGCGTCTTCAAGCCCGAGACCGATTACACCAAAGCCTATACTCTCCAGTTCGTGAACAAAGGCCCGGATGCTTATAAGAGTGCATAAGTTTTGAGTTTTGAGTTGACCGTCTAACTCAAAACTCAATTGACTTCTGATATCGCGCCCTCCTCAGCCGCTGACTCGTCTCTTTCTTTTTACGGAAACTCTCAGCATGAATCCTAGTTCTGCGTTTCAGCTCAGCGATGTTAGCAAGGTCTACACCAATGGCACGGTAGCGCTGAAAAATTTAGATCTAACCGTGAATGAGGGGCAGTTTGTCAGCCTGCTAGGGCCATCGGGCTGCGGCAAAAGCACGGTGCTGCGGATGGTCGCAGGGCTGGGCAAAATGAGCGCTGGCACCATTTATTGGGGTGGCAGTTCGCAGCGACGGCTAGCCTATGTGTTTCAGGAAGCGGCGCTAATGCCGTGGGCTACAGTGCAAGAAAATGTGCGGCTGCCGCTGAAGCTAGCGGGGATGTCGAAGGCGGCGGCAGATACAGCCGTGGCAGAGGCGATCGCCCTTGTAGAGCTGACGGGGTTTGAGCACTCCTATCCGCGTGAGCTGTCGGGCGGCATGAAAATGCGGGTCTCAATTGCGCGAGCGCTGGTCACCAAGCCAGAGGTGCTGCTGATGGATGAACCCTTTGGGGCGCTGGATGAAATGACCCGCAGTCGGCTCAACAGCGACCTGCTGCACCTGTGGCAGCAAAAGCAGTGGACGGTGGTGTTTGTCACCCACAATATTTACGAAGCGGTTTATTTGTCGAATCGGGTGGTGGTGATGGCAGCCCGCCCCGGTCGAGTGGTGGCTGATGTGGCGATCGCTGCCCCCTACCCCCGCACCGAAGAGTTTCGCACCACGCCTCTGTTTAACAACTACTGCCGCGAAATTTCTGGGTGTCTAGCCCATGCATCGGGGCAGCTCCTGCTCCGCCCTGACGCAGAGGCCAAAGCAGGCGATGTAATTAACCAAATTGCCTAAATTCTGAGGCAGGACTAGCATGACGAATCTGTTCAGCGACCTGGCCAATTCAGCCAATCTTGAAAAATCTATCTCCCCTAGCAGTGCGTGGCGACAGCTCTGGCTCCGGCCGCTGCTGTCGCCCGATGTGCTGGCACCGGGAGCCGTGGGGCTGCTGCTGCTGCTGTTTTGGGAAATTGGGGTACGTGTGACCAATATGCCACCCTATTTGCTGCCAGGGCCGCTGCTGGTCTTTCAAACACTGGTCAGCGAGTGGGGAACGCTGTTCCCTTCTATGCTAATTACGCTCAAGATTACGCTGGTGGCGTTTATTGCCGCCGTGGTTTCGGGGCTGCTGATTTCAATTTTGTTTACGCAAAGCAAATGGATTGAGCGCAGTTTCTTTCCCTATGCAGTCATTTTGCAAACCACCCCGATTGTGGCGATCGCCCCGCTCATCATCCTCTGGGTGCGGCAAGCTGTGCCTGGAGAAAGCTCTACATTTGTGTCGCTGGTAATTTGCGCGTGGCTAGTAGCATTTTTTCCGATTCTATCCAATACCACGCTGGGGCTAAATAGCGCTGACCACAACCTAATTAACCTGTTTCAGCTCTATCGTGCATCCCGCTGGCAAACCCTGCGCTACCTCAGGTTGCCCAGCGCCATGCCCTACTTCCTGGGCGGCCTACGGATTAGCGGCGGCCTCGCCCTAATCGGCGCAGTTGTGGCAGAATTTGTGGCCGGCACAGGTGGCACTAGTTCTGGGATTGCCTACCAAATCCTGATGTCTAGCTTTAATCTTCAGATTCCTCGGATGTTTGCCGCGCTGTTGATGACTACCGCTCTGGGGGTAGCCATTTTTGTAGCGCTGACCGTATTCTCAGATTTGATGTTGCGCAACTGGCACGAAAGCGCCGTCAAGCGAGAAAATTAGGCAATTGGGTGGGGTCTACAGCCTAGATGGTGTTGAAATCTGGCTCGGCTAACTCTGGACTAGCCTGGGGAGGCAGCCAATAGGCTGACCCATTTCGCTGCCGCTGAATTAAACCATGTTCAAACGGGATGCCGCTCCTAACTTGGCCGATAAATATCGATGCACAAGTAGGTAGGTATAAAGAAGACTTCATACCTACCTGCATAGAGCATGGCAAAGCAAATGCTTGAGCGATCGACCGTAGAGCTACCCCAAACACATGGTTGAACCATGCTGAGTTCAGATGATTTGGGGTAACTACGGAGGTTCAGAAGCCAGAACTACGAGTCACTCCAACGAGGTGCTATAGCCGCGCCATACGCCTACCAAAACCCCTTGAATTTGCACCTCTGCGGCGATCGCTTCAATTGGGTCGTATTTTGAGTTAGCTGGCTTGAGCGTAACTTTACTACCTCGACGATGAAAATACTTCAGCGTATTGCCTGCGCCTTCAACTCGAGCCGCTACGATCGTGCCATTTTTGACCCGGTCTTGCTCTTGAACCGGACGCATGATGACAATGTCACCTTCTGCGATCATGGCTTCAATCATGCTGTCGCCCGTAACCCGCAGGGCATAATCTTGGGGTCTCAACTCCATACCGGGAATGTCAAGAAACTCGGCATCGTCGGTCACTGGCTCTAATGCGCCCCCGGCGAATACTTCACCTCGAATAGGAATCCCTTGGGCTAGGTTATGCAGCAAGCGCAGAGTTCTAGCCTTTCCCTTGGTCCAATCAATGTATCCCTTATCTTGAAGATGAGTTAATCGACTTTGAATGGGCGCTGGAGACCTTAAGCCCATTGCCTTCATCATCTGCCGAATGGAAGGGGAATGCTGATTCTCTCGAATGTAGTCTCCCAGCCAATTGTAGAGCTGTTGCTGAACTTCCGTTAAAGATTCCATAGGATACGTACAAAGTTACCATGCCATACAAGAACACTTGTACCACCAAATCCGCTCTATGTCTAGCCTTTTGACTTAAAATTTTTTAATCGGTGCGACTGGTTCGCGATTTCCCTTTGGCTCAATGCTAAAACGCGCTTGATCTAGCTAGCGCATCTTTACTTTGCAAGCAGAACAAGACAATAGCATACCGCATTTTTTGCTTTGGAGCACCTGTACTTGTCAGATCTTGCAAATTTTTATGGCTTCAGGTTTGGGAG
>CASBQX010000338.1 GCA_949127925.1 Synechococcales cyanobacterium PMM_0002 | reverse complement strand
GTCACCCGTCCATTGGGTTGGACGATCGCCGAGCCACCAATGGCGATCGCATTTTCTACAACTTGCTTTTCTGCAACCGTGATGTTTCCGCCCAATCGAATCAGATTGGTATTATTAATATTGAGATCTGTCTGTGCGCAGATGTAGCCCGTCGTAGACATCGCATTTCCGGCAAACAAAAATACTATCGTAGCGATAAACACGATCGTCCACCGCTTCCAGTTCATAGTAAGTTTCATCGCTCGGTTGCTCCATAAAATGCCCGCGACTGTGCCAGCAGCTGGTCTTCGCTCATGTGTTGTTCATTGACCACGACTGTCCCAATCACTCGCTGGGCGATATCGGGATAATGGTGTTTGAGCTGAAGGTTGCGGGCTACCGGGTGCTGAAAGATAGTGTTGTAAGTAGTTTGATGAACCTGGGACATCTGCTTTTCCATTAATCTCTCCTTGGCATCGCAACGGTAGCTATCAGTGATCGACTTGCGTTAAATCAGACAACTCCGCTTATCTACCACTTTGAGCGATCGCTATTTGAGTTAGTGCGTGAATTGATTGATTACGATACAAATTTTCACAAAAATATTTCTAACATTCAGACAAAGATCTATCTCAATGATTAGTGTGAACGATGGATAAACTAGTTTAATTGAAGTCGGTAGGTGGTACTTGTCGATCGCAGCACAATCGGATTTTGAGTATTAAATCATGCCCACTGCAACCGATTTTAAAGACTACTACGCTATTTTGGGAGTGGACAAAACCGCAACTGCTGAAGAAATCAAACGTGCCTATCGCAAACTTGCCCGCAAATATCATCCTGACGTCAATCCTGGCAATGCCAAAGCAGAAGAGCAATTCAAAACCATCAACGAAGCCAACGAGGTTTTATCAGATCTAGAAACGCGCGAAAAGTATGACCAGTTTGGGCAATATTGGAAGCAATCGGCGGCAGGGGGCGCTCCTGCTCAGGGAACGGGCACTCAGGCCGGAGGCTTTGATAGCAATCAATCCAGTAACTTTGACCAATACAGCAACTTTGATGACTTTATCAATGATTTGCTGGGCGGTTTAGGCGGGAGAGGCAGACCAGGACGATCGGCTTACCGCACGACCCAGCAACCTAACGATTTTTCTGGCTTTCGCAGCCATGCCCCGGCACCCGATACGGAAGCGGCGATCGCCCTCTCGTTCTCAGATGCGTTTCAGGGCGTGCAAAAGCGATTGCAGTTGGATGGTGAAACCATCAACGTTCGCATTCCCGCAGGCGCTAAACCCGGCAGTCGGATTCGGCTCAAAGGCAAGGGTCGCCCTAGCCCTTTTTCGCCCCATCGCGGCGATTTGTATCTGACGATCGAACTACTCCCCCATCCATTTTTTCAGTTTGCGGGTGCTAATCTGACCTGCGAAGTGCCGATTCGCCCCGATGAAGCAGTGCTAGGCGCTCAAATTCAAGTTCCCACACCCGACGGTCGCGTGACGCTAACTGTGCCTAAAGGGGTACGCTCTGGGCAATCGCTGCGGCTGCGAAGCAAAGGCTGGAAATTGCCAAACGGCGACCGCACAGATCTAATGGTGAAACTACAAATCGTCTCTCCCAAAGAGTTAAGTGAAATCGAGCAGGAATGCTATGAAAAAATTCAGGCAAACAGCAGTTTTAATCCACGTTCTGCCATCGAAGAGGTCATGCTATGACAGAATTTCACCTCTCCAGTACGGTTATTTCCCTCGAAGGCGATCGCCTTTGCACCTTTGAGTATGCCGCTTCAGTGACGGAAACCTCAACGGTTGTGATTGAGCGCTTTGTGGCATTGGGGTTGATTGAACCAATCGGCACGATGCTGCATGCACAAGCAATTACGCGGATTGCCCAGATCCAACGGCTGCGTCAGGATTTGGGGCTTAATCTTGTCGGAGCGGCAATGGTCTTGGAGATGGCTCAAGAAATTGCTCAACTGCGGGCACAGCTCAGGGGGTATCAGTCTCATCCATAAAGGTGTTGCTGTAATCTGCCTCAGCCAAAACGCACAGAGTGTTGTTTAAGCTCAAGCAAAAGTGCGATCGCAGTTCTTCTGATTGAAAGCTTCATCACACTAGCGAGTTGAATCTATGCCTCAAGCCCTCCTGTCATTTTGGCATCTACCAGCCGAGCAGGTGTTACAGCATCTCAAAAGTAGTCGCCAGGGACTGAGTCGCCAAGAGGCACAGAAACGTCTAAGCGACTACGGTGCCAACAGTCTGAAGCAAAAGCAGCGCTCTAACACGCTACTCCTGTTGCTGAATCAGTTCAAGAGTCCGATTATTTTGATTTTAATGGCAGCGGCGATTCTCTCTGGCTTCCTGGGAGATGTCATCGACACTGTCATTATTCTGGCGATCGTCTTAGTCAGCGGACTCCTCGGTTTCTGGCAAGAGCGGGGAGCCACCAATGCGGTCGCTAAACTGTTGGCGTTGGTGCAGGTGAAAGCCACCGTTTTGAGAGACGGTCAAACTCAAGACATCCCGAATGAGCATGTGGTTCCCGGTGACCTTGTGCTGCTGACGGCGGGTAATAGCATTCCTGGTGACTGTCTGGTTTTAGAGTCGAAAGATCTGTCAGTGAACGAAGCTGCCCTGACCGGAGAAACCTATCCGGCTGACAAACTGAGTGGTGTACTGCCTGCCGAAACCGGACTCAGCGATCGCACCAATACTCTTTACATGGGCACCAACGTCATCAGTGGGACTGCAAAAGCGATCGTCGTGCAGACTGGCAAGCAAACTGAATGTGGCAAAGTCTCCGAACGCCTGAAACTCAGACCACCCGAAACTGAGTTTGAAACGGGACTCAGCAAGTTTGGTTACTTTCTGATGGAAGTGACGTTGATTTTGGTGGTTCTAATCTTTGTTGCCAACGTCTACTTACGCCGCCCTGTTTTAGACTCTTTTCTATTCTCTCTAGCGCTTGCAGTCGGTCTGACTCCTCAACTACTACCCGCGATCGTCAGCGTCAACTTGGCTCGTGGTGCTAAACAAATGGCGACCAAACAGGTGATCGTCAAACGACTGCCCGCGATCGAGAACTTTGGCAGTATGAACGTCTTTTGTACCGATAAAACTGGCACGCTAACGGAAGGGGCAGTAAAAATTCACGCGGCGGTGGATGTGGACGGCAAAGAGAGCGATCGCGTTTTGCTGCACGCCTATTTGAATGCTGCTTCTGAGTCCGGCTACGTGAATCCGATCGATGCCGCCATTCGAGAACACAAGCAATTTGACATGTCTGCGTATCGCAAGCTGGATGAAGTGCCCTACGACTTCAACCGCAAACGCCTCAGCATTTTGTTTGTAAAAAACAATCACCAGCTGATAGTGACAAAAGGGGCGCTGAAGCCGATTCTCGACGTTTGCTCAACGGTCGAAACGAGTGAGGGGAAAGCGATCGCCATTGCAGATCAGCGAGACCAGATTCACCAACGGGCTGAGAAACTGGGCAGTGAAGGGTTCCGCACGTTGGGAGTGGCTTATCGCAACTTCTCTGGTGATTCCTTCAGCAGAGACGACGAGATGGATATGACGTTTTTGGGCTATCTTACCCTGTTTGATCCCCCCAAAGCCGGGATTGCAGACACGCTCAAGGAATTGAAAACACTCGGCGTGACCACCAAAATGATCACGGGTGATAGTCGCGCGGTTGCCATCAGCATCATTCAACAGGTAGGACTCCCAGCCCCCAAGGTGCTGACGGGTGCGGAACTACAAAAGCTGAGTGATGAGGCGCTGATGCACCGAGTCGGGGCAACCAATGTATTTGCGGAAGTGGAGCCAAACCAAAAAGAGCGGATCATCATCGCGCTAAAAAAAGCAGGAAATGTGGTGGGCTATCTCGGTGACGGCATCAACGATGCCTCAGCCCTCCATGCTGCCGATGTGGGGATTTCCGTTGACAGCGCGGTGGATGTAGCCAAGGAAGCCGCAGACATTGTATTGATGCAAAAAGATCTGAATGTTTTGGTCGAGGGCGTGAAGCAAGGGCGGATTACATTTGCTAACACGCTCAAATACGTGTTTATGGCAACCAGCGCAAATTTCGGCAATATGTTTAGCATGGCGGGCATTTCGCTGGTGCTGCCCTTTTTGCCCCTGCTGCCCAGCCAAATTTTGATCACGAACCTGTTGACCGATTTTCCCGAAATGACGATCGCCACCGATCGCGTCGATCGAGAACTGGTCAACCAACCCCGCCGCATGAACATCCAGTTTATCCGCAACTTTATGCTGGTGTTTGGGTTACTCAGTTCTGTGTTTGATTACCTCACCTTTGGCGCACTCCTATTGCTGCTACACGCCAACCCAGCTCAGTTTAGAACGGGGTGGTTTATGGAGTCGGTGATTTCTGCATCCATGATTGTGCTGGTGATTCGGACGCGGCAATCTATCCTCAAAAGCAAGCCTGGAAAGTATTTGCTGATGGCAACGATCGCGATCGC
>CASBQX010000337.1 GCA_949127925.1 Synechococcales cyanobacterium PMM_0002 | reverse complement strand
CTTGATTCCAAGGTGTCGTGACTCAAAAAACGTAGTTAGTAAAAACTTAGGCTGGTCAGGATAGGCTTGCGGGATTTCTCTTACAAGCCCCTAGCTTCAGCTATGGGGTTCCTGACCATCCAGCACCACCTCGCGCCCGGTTCGTGGAGTGATGAACGCCAGCGCGGCCGTGGCTGCGGGGCTAGCACTCAGTTCGCCTAGCCAGTGATGCAGCGATCGCTGATCTGCCAAAGACAGTTTGCCAATTCTCAGCTGGAGCTTAGATCCGGCCAGAGAATCTGAGTCTGCTGAGTTGCAGTCCATTACTCGCTTCTGATGTAAATACTTTATTCCTGAAGTCCTTTCGCAGTTTACATAAGAACATGAGACAGCGATCATGAGGCCGGAGTGGGCAACCCCATGATCGCTATTTACGCAGACATCAGCTGCAACTCCTGACTGATTAAGGCTTGGGCTATCTCGGAGGCGATCGCCTGCCACTTGGGATTAGTGGGATGCCCGTCCTGCCAGTCAAACGTCACCTGGCTAAAATCAGCCCCGGTTGACGCTTCAAACCCTGGCGTATAGTGCTCAATCCAGACTAATTTAGCTGGATCGAGGTGAAATTCTTGGACAACCTGGTCTACTAGCTGTTCAACCAGATGGGGAATAAACCACCCCATCTCAAACCCCATATCATTGATCAAAACCGCCTGCACGCCTAGATGAGGGTGAAAGATGCGGAGATGGCATTGTACTTGCCAGATTCCTAACTCTTGACTGGGGATTTGACACTGATAGATTTGATCAATCATCTTCATACTCTGTAAGGGGGCAAAGATCAATTGCAGTCAACACGCTGTGGAATAACTCAAATGTTTGCGGGCATTTAGTGCTAGAGGTTTAAGCGATCGCCAGCGATCGCGGCAACGAACACGCGTCCCACTGCAACTCTAAAGCAGGTGACATTAAATTGAGGCTAGGTTGCTCAAGCAGTGGCATTTCTTGCCAACAAGTCCGACAAAACCAATACATCTGATGATGGCGCACGTGGCGGAGCATAGAGCTAGAGCAACAGGGGCAAGTATTCATCATCAATGCCTTTATAGATAAGTTAATCAACCGAGATCAATAAAGTATGTTTTAAAGAGAGATTTAACCCAAAACAGACTTCATCAATCCTTGAATCTGCTCTAGTTTGAACATATTGAAAGATTATGGAGAAAGTTTGGAGAAACAGAGGAGTTTGATTACGTTTTCTCGCAAAGCAGGTTGAACTAGTTGCCTCAACCCAGCCAGAAGACCTTACCAGTCCATCGTCTGGGCAATTTGCTGAACCAGATCAACCGAATGAAAAGGCTTAGCAATTGTTAGCATTACTCCCAATTGAGCAAATTGATCCGAATTGGGTAGATAGTTGTTAGCTGTCAGTAACACCACCGGGATTTGCTGCGTTGCCGGGTCTGCCCGGAGATGTTGCAGGAAGGCAAATCCATCCATTTCTGGCATCATCACATCTAGGACGATCACATCGGGTGGTTCAGCATTTGCTAAATTGAGCGCTTCTCGCCCTGACACTGCCGTCAATACATCCCAGCCTCCCAGTAGCTGTAGGCAAAGTGCTACAACTTCTCGAATAGTGGGTTCATCATCTACGACTAAAACGCGCCGGACGGCTCCCTTAACTCCCTTCACCTTACTGTTTTGCACAATCCACTCAGAGCGTTTTTTGCTGATCGTGTCCCTCATTTTGAATCTCACGATGAAGGACTAAAACTAGTTACGGTTTTAGAGTAGAAAACAAAGATGGAGAAAGTTTGGAGAAACTAGCTTTATTCATAAAGAAAACATTAATTTTTACCCAAGCGGTTTTTCTATCGACGTTGCTGGCGACGCTGTTTTCGCAGCTAGACAACGCCTAGCCGCGAAGCAGTCCCTAATGCCAGCCCAACAGCCGACTAATTTCCTGAGAGATTTGGACTGGGTCAAACGGTTTGACAATTAATCCTGCTACACCCAATTGCTGATACTGAGCTTGATCTAAAGGCTGCACTTTGGCGGTCAGAAAAATGACTGGGATGGATTGAGTTTGCGGATTAGCTTGGAGCTGTTGAAAGGTTTCTAGGCCATCCATCCCTGGCATGGAAACATCTAGCAAAATGGCATCGGGCTGCTCTGTGGCGGCAGTCTGAATTGCTTCGGCTCCCGATGCCGCAGTCGTTGCCTCCCATTTGGCCAGCTTCACCAAACAGGCATATACCACTTCACGAATCCGATCTTCGTCATCCACGATTAAAATGTGTCTTTTTTTCATCAAGGTGCTAGCCTCTGGCTTGAATTGAAGATGGGCAAATGAACAAGTTTTATGGCATTTGCAGCGGCAATGAACAGAAAAAGGTGCTGCCTTGCCCCCATCGGCTTTCAACCCAGATCTGGCCACCATGCTGCTGCACGATAGACTTACAGATTGCTAGCCCTAAACCTGTGCCCCCTCGGTCACGAGAATCAGATCCATCTACTTGTTGAAAGCGGCCAAAGATACTTTCTAGCTTCTCGGCAGGGATGCCCCTACCCTGGTCTTGGACAGAGAAAATTATCTGGGAGGATGGCACCTCCCTGATTCCTAACGCTTGGCGCTTGATTGCGGCGGACAGAGTCACGGTTTTACCGACAGAGGAAAACTTGATGGCATTGCTGAGCAAGTTCGTCAATGTTTGGATGATGCGGTCGGGAGCCACCCAGATTTGTTTAGACAGAGGCTGGACGACTAACTGAACTCCGGCTGCTTGGGCACTGCTTTGCATGACTGCTAGCGATCGCTGCATCAGATCAGCGGCATCGCACCATTCCTGTAGCAGTGAGACTTTGCCACTTTCCAATTTTTCTAGATCTAGGACATCGTTCACTAGCCGGACGAGGCGTTCCGTATCGGTCGCAGCAATCTCAATCATCCGCCGCATGGCAACGGGTTCATCGTCCATCACCCCCGTTGCTAATAGCCCCAACGAGCCACGAATCGAGGTCAGCGGGGTGCGCAGCTCGTGACTGACAATCCCAATGAACTCATTTTTCATTTGTTCTACCTTCTGCCGTTCTGTAATGTCTTCCCCAATGCTGATGATGCCAATCATGCGACCTTCGGCGTCTTGCAGCATGGTGTTGTTCCAGGCAATAAATCGCGTTTCGCCCGATTTTGTCAAAATCGAATTTTGATAGTAGGGATGCGTATTTTGGCCTAAGACCTCAGAGAGTAACGTCTGGATTGACTCTTGGGTAGACGGTGGCAAAAAGTTTTCAAACCAGTTCTGGCCTAACGTTTCTGAATCGGTATAGCCAGTCAGCCTCAAGAAAAAGGGATTGACGTAGTTGACGGTTCCGGTCTGATCTAAGCCCACTACGATGAGCTGCACATGATCTAGCAGCGATCGCCACCGACGTTCGGCTTCATGGATCACAGCGGTAGACTGCTGACGCTCTTTTAGCTCAATTTGAAGCTGGCTATAGAGTTCAGATTGCTGAATGGCGATCGAAAGCTGACTAGCAATTTGTTGCAGCAGCTCCATTTCCCAAGGTTGCCAATGGCGCGGGGTGGCATTTTGATAGATTGCCAGCAATCCCCAGAGGGTATTGCCAGAGAAAATTGGCGCAACCGCATAGGCTTTCGCCTGAAACTGCTCCAGCAAGGCAATATGACAGGCATGTAGCCCAGCCGTGTAGATATCTGAAATCACAAAGGTTTCGTGTCTTTGGAATCGACCGCCTTTAGTCCGCTGTAGATGGGTGTCCTCATAAACTTTTGGCACCTGTGATTCGACCAGCTTGACCCAACCCGCACTGACCGATTCGGTAATGAAATCGCCGCTCCAATCAGGCTGAAAGCGGTAAACGGCCACGCGATCGCCCTGTAAGGTTTGCCGCAACTCTGCAACAGCCGTATCGAGAATGGCATTTAGATTGAGGGATTGCCGAATGGCCTGAGTAATATTCCAGCGCAGTTGCTCTTGCCGGGTTTGCTGCTGTAAGGCATTTTCGGTTTGCTTGCGATCGCTAATATCAAATGAGGTAGTGCGACTCATGATAAATTGACCCGCTGCATCTGTAATTGCGGTTGAACTGAGGCTAATCCAGCGGGTTGAGCCATCTTTATTTAATAGTTGAAATTCTACATTATTGATCCAGCCTTGTTGTAAAAACTGGGGGAACCTCTCATAGAAAACCTGTTGGCTGCTTGGCGTCAGCAGATCAACAAACTTTTTTTTGTGCAGAACTTCATCGCGGCTATAGCCTGACCACTTGAGTTCGGTATGATTAATTCGCACAATGATTCCGTCCACGTCTAGCGAATGATAGCCACAGGGAGCATTGTTGTAGAGGTCTTCAGTTTCTTGTTGCGCCTGTTGCAACGCTAACAACGATGTCAGCACGCGCTCGTTGACCGTTGTTAAGGCCGCCGTGCGGTCGGCAACCCGCTCCTCTAATTCAAGGTTAAGGTGTTGCAGCGCCGTTTCAGCCTGCTTGCGTTCTGCTAGTTCTGTTTGCACTTGTGCCAGCAGCGCTGCTTGCTGCAGGGCAATGCTGGCCTGAGAGGCAATTTGTCGAAGCAGCTCAATTTCCGAATTTTGCCACTGCCGAGGAGCTGCGCAGTGGTGCGCAATGAGTAACCCCCACAGTCTGTTATCCTGCATGATCGGCACAACCAAATTGGCTCTCACCTGAAAATTGCGTAACAGTTGCAGGTGACACGGGCTAATTCCAGCTGTCTCAATATCAGATTTTGCGGTGACTGCTCCTTGGCAAAAAGGTTCAACGTAGTTTTTACCAAAGCAAGGATCATGGATTTTGGTGGATAGAATTGCCACCCAGTCGGCTCCACATGACTCAACGGCTACAATCCCATGCCAGTTGGGCAGAAACTGGAAAATAATGACGCGATCGGTTTGGAGGAACTGCCGCACCTCATCGACTGTGGTTTGCAAAATATCGTGCAGGTTGAGCGATCGCCGAATCCGCTGGCTCATTTCCATCACGAGCCGCTGCTGTTCAAATTGCTGCTGCACCAATTCTTGAGCAGGCTGATCGATCGCCTGATCGATTGTCACGATAGCGTCTGGCTTAGCTAGAACCATGTAGGGCGGATCAGCGTTCTCATGTGTGCCCGCAGCATTGGGCGGATCAGCAGAGTTCGGCGCTTCAACCGTTTGGTTCTTTTGCCATAACGACCGCCTCACTAGACTTAGCCCTAGCGCTCCAGTGGCCACTAGAACTAGCGGCAGTGTGGCAGATAACCATTGTTGCTGTATGTCCATAGCTAATTTTCTCTGCTGCCGTCTAGACGCCCTAGTTTTGACTGTAAACGAGTGCGCCCAATGCGGCTCAACACTCGCGTCACCAGTTCTGGCCCCATCACGGGCTTATTAATGAAGTCATCGGCTCCAGCCGCAAACGCTTGCTGAAGTGAGTCTACATCGGTATGGGCAGTAACGACCAGAATGGGCAAATCGCCCCACTCCACATCTTGCCGAATGACTTGACATAGCTCTAGCCCAGTCACTCCAGGCATTTCCAGGTCTAGTAAAACTAAGTTTGGAGCGGTGGCAACCAGCACATCCCAGAAGTGCTCGGAGTTATTCAAGGTTGAAACCGTCACGCCCCAGGGGGTTAACATGGCTGATAGGGCGACCAATACCCCCGGATCATCATCCACAATCAGCACCCTGGGTTCGGATGGGGTGGGCCGAACTAGAGCACGGGCGATCGCTTGAAAAATTTGCTCAGTGGTGGCGGGTTTGGGCAAAAATTGCTGAATCCCCAGCCGAGAAACGGCTAGGCGATCGCTCAGACGATCGCGTTCTGTAAATACCAGGACTGGAATTTGAGGGTATTGCAGCCTCACGGCCTTTAGCCAAATCAGACCATCCTCATAGCGATCTGAAAACGTTAGGTCTAGCAAAATCACATCGGGTAAGCGGCTTTTTAACAGGAGCTGTGCCGCTGTCGGGTTAGTCGCCGTGTGTAGGTCGAGCGATCGCGCTGTTGCTTCTGCGGCTAATTGTTCGCTCAAAGCCACATCATGATCTACCACCAAAATCCTGGGCAGTTGACGGGCAGGCATGGCAGAGAAACCTACAGATTGAGGCGGGTGACTCAACTCCTGCCGTAGGGCTATGACCCAGTGCGCTATTTGCTGAATGTCTGTGGCTGCCAGCACCAGATCTGGATGAATCACAGCTTCAATTTGTTTCGCCAGTAGCGATCCTTGGGGAAATCCATACATTCCTAGTGAACCGACTAATTTGTGTAGCGTGTGTCTGGCCTCTTGCTGCAAATCGGTCGTTAAATGATCCTGCTGCAAGGCACTCACCACCCGGTCTAAGACATCTAGCTGAACGCTAAAAGAATCCTTAAACCGCTCCCATAATTCACCCATCACAGCCGCAGCGGCATCAGCAGCAATATCTGGCTGGGGATTGGGTAAGGGCACTTGCAGCGGTGCTGACGTTGCAGGTGCTGATAAATCTAGTGGAGACGATAAGGCGGGCCGTAAGCGATACCCAAACCCATACATGGTTTCAATTAAGTCTTGGCTGGCTCCGGCTGTTTTTAACTTCTGTCGAATCGCTTTAATGTGGCTACTGATGGCGCTTTCGGTCGGTGGTTCTCCCAATTCCCAAAGCCGATCAATGATTGCAGCTCGACTAAAAATCCGCTGGGGATTCAATAATAGCAATTCTAGAATGCTGTGCTCTTTGGGCGTTAAACGTAATAGCTGCTCCTCATAGCGAATTTCACGAGTTGGGCAATCGAGCTGTAAGGCTCCCCATGTCACCTTAGATGATGCCGTGGATCTGCCCCGTCGCCATAACGCCCGAATCCGGGCTAGTAGCTCTGGCAGATGAAACGGCTTGATCATGTAGTCATCTGCCCCGGCGTCTAACCCGCGAACGCGATCGATTGCTCCATCGTTTGCGGTTAGCAATAAGATGGGAATTTGGCAACCTTGAGTGCGTAGGTGTTTGCAAACGCTGATACCATCCAATTCAGGAATATCCACATCTAGCAGCAATAGATCATAGTCAAACTGTTCGGCCAAGGCCAGCGCCGAGCGGCCATCCTCCGCTACCTCAACGGTATGGTGGATCGCCAAAGCTGTTTCGATCACCGTTCTGGTTGACTTTTCGTCTTCTACCAACAAAATTTTCATGCCATCACCCACCTGCAAAAGATATAGAGTATGGGACTTGACTAGTTGGCCTTCTCGATTTCAAGCTAGTGTCCTAGGGGGTTGCGTCTTGAGTTTGGCATTAATCCGTTATTTTACCGCGCAGCGATTTAATCTGTCCGCGTTTGGTTTTTTGGTCGAGGCGTTTACGTTGGGAACTGCGAGAAGGCTTGCTGGGTTTGCGCGGTTTGGGCAAAATGACGGCGCGCTGAATTAGGTCTTTCAGGCGGTCTAGCGCTTCTGATCGATTTTGTTCTTGGCTGCGATGCTCTTGGGCTTTAATGACCACGACGCCGTCTTTGGTAATCCGCTGGTCGCTGAGCTGCAACAAGCGCTGTTTATATCGATCGGGCAGTGAAGACGCTCCAATGTCAAACCGCAAGTGAATTGCCGTTGCTACTTTATTCACGTTTTGCCCACCTGCCCCCTGGGAGCGAATGGCACTCAGTTCAATTTCGTGGGCGGGGATGATGACGGTACGGGAAATGTGCAGCATTGTGATTGGGTTGATCTGAACTGATGTTGAACTGATGTTGACCTGATGGTGAACTGATTGAGGCGCGCGCGATCGCCATGCGTCTGTCAAGCCATGTGTCTGCCAAGTTATGCTTCTCCCAATAAGATTAGCGAACAGGCGATCGCTTGAACCAGGTGCGTTGTCACCTCGCTTACGGCTAGCCCGCCCGCCGTCCGATAACGCACTGTGTGCAGCATGACTAAATCAACGGTGGTGGCTACCTGCAAAATGGCGGTAGCTATATCGCTGCTGTGAATCGTTTGGATCTCTGTTTTTACCTTTAACCCGTAGCTGAATGCGATCTCAGAGAGCCGGACTGAAAACTCAGCGGCTTGGGCGGCGGAAATCTGGGGATGATTAATATGCAATAGGTGGATTGTGGCTTGGTTTGCGTCTGCTAACACTTGGGCGAGTCGAATCGTGCGCAGGGTTTCTGGGGTGAAATCGTTGACGGGAACCAAAATGTTTTGAATGGCCGATGGGCTAATCAGCAGCCGAGTCACTGCAACTGGGCAATGGGCGGCACAAATCACACTATCGATCACGTTGCCAAACAGTCGCGCCCGCAAGCCCGTGGTGCGTGCCCAACCAATGATAATTAAGTTAGCATTTTGTTCTCGACTAATGCGGCTAATGCCAATGGCGACGTCATCATCAATCCGCACGGCTGTTTGGGTTTCTACTCCTAGCTCTTGTCCTAGTTCGATCGCCGCCTCTAACCGGATATGATTACGTTTTAGCTGCGATTCTAAGCGAGGATGATCCATGTAGACGGGGGCTTTGACAATGGCAACTGGGACAATTCGCCCCGATTCATGCCGAGCCAGCAAGGCTGCCATTTCAATCAGAAACCGCTGGGTTTTGGGGTTGTAGATGGGGACTACAACGGTAAAAGGGGGGGCGATCGCCTTGACTGGTGAACTGGGAGCGTCTAGCCAAACAGGCGCTAAGGGGTCGATTTTGAGGTGGGTAGGCGGAATTGGCACATATGGAGCAAACCGAGCGGTCAGCATGGGGCCCAAGACAGACGTAACTACCATCAAAACGATCACACTGTTGAGAATGCCCTCGCCAATCAGTCGTTCTCCGGCGGCATTGAAGGTTTGATAGCCGACTAGGGTGGCAGCTAGGGTAGCGGCGACTTGGGGCAATGAAAGTGACCACATGGTCAACAATTCGGGAGTATTGTAGCGATATAGCCCCTTAGCTATTAGTGCCGCAATAAATTTACTGCCAATTAGTCCCCCTACGATTGCTAAGGTCAGCCAAACAGCGCCTAGGGTTTCTAGAAAAGCTGGTAGATTAATTAGCAGCCCCATGTCTATAAAAAAACAGGGGATAAACAACACGCTACCGACAAATTCAACTTTTTCCTTGACAGGGCTACTACCTAACACATCATTGACGGCTATCCCGGCTAAAAAAGCGCCGACAATCTGTTCAACGCCGATTACCTGTGCGCCCACGGATGCCACAAATAAAGCCAGGAGAATGAATAAAAATTGGTTGCCCTCGGCATCGCCCGATCGCCGAAAAAATTCCTTACCTGCCCAGTCAAACCCGACTAAAACCGTGACCGCATAGAGTGCCAATCCTACTAAAAGGGTGGCAAAGCTCAGCGCTGTAAACGCGCCTATGTGGATGCCAACGCATATGGCTAACACCAATAAGGCCGCTGTATCGGTAACAATGGTGGCTCCAATTGTGACTGTAACAGCTTCATTGGTCACGACGCCCAAACGGCTAACAATTGGATAGGCCAGGAGGGTGTGTGACGCCAAAATAGAGCCAATCAGCACTGAGGCGTTCCAGTTATAGTCAAACATGCGCCCAACGGCAATGCCTGCCATCATCGGTATGATGAATGTAAAAAAGCCAAATCCTAACGAGCGATCGCGGGTTTTGCGGAATTGCTTGAGGTCAATTTCCAACCCTGCGACAAACATCAGATAGACTTTGCCGATGCCTGACAGCAGCTGCATGGTTTCTGAGCTGTGATCTAACCAACGCAGCCCGCTTTGTCCTAGCAAAACTCCTGCAATTAATAAGCCAACGAGTCCGGGTAGTCGTAAGCGCTCAAACAGCGGCGGTACGACTAGAATGACCAATATCAGCAGGGTAAACGTGAGGATTGGGCTTTGCATCAGGCATCCAGATGGGGTTAAATGGCAGAACAGGTAACGGCAGAGAACGGTGCTAATTTAGGCATAAATTGATTTTAAACCTCGTCTAACTTGAAACCCAGAGTTTCCCTCACCCTTTTCATGTATGCCGAAGGCTTTAAGCCCTCTCCCTGGGGAGCTACCGTGTACACACAAGTCCGTCTAGACTGGATTTGAGGCTTTTAGGAGAATGCTAAACATGGACAACCCGAT
>CASBQX010000336.1 GCA_949127925.1 Synechococcales cyanobacterium PMM_0002 | reverse complement strand
GCTTTTTTGATCGCATCGGGGCTGGCAATGCCAAAGTAAGCGGAGCCAATGGCGATCGGGAAGGCGGCAAACGGCTGAGCCAGCACAAACTCAATCGTGGTGGCATCTTTGACGTTTACGGCTTGCAGCAGAGAGCCTTCTGCCCCCTTAAAGTCGCCAAACAAACCTGGCCAAATTTCATAGCCGCGTCCGGCATCTCGGAAGCCTGTCGGTGCCGCCGGATCCCACCAGCGCTCAACGTTAAACTTCACCGCTTCAGCATTAAACGGCGTGCCGTCTTGAAACTTCACATCGTCGCGCAGCTTAAATGTCCAGGTTTTGCCATCGGGTGATGACCACTCAGTGGCGAGAGCTGGCTCTGGATCTGTGGTGCCTGCCTTAAAGTTCAGCAGGTGATCATAAATTTGGTAATGCAGGTAAATTGAGTTGTTATCGGTGATGTTGCCCGGTTCTAAATTGGCAGGTTGACCGCCTAGCCCAAACACCAGCGCTGCTGTATTAGCCGATGGACTAGTCGCCGGACTAGTTGAGGTGGAACTTGTGGTGGTTTGAGTCGCACAGTTGGTCAGTACCAGTGCCAAACAGGTAAAAACAGCTATCAGCGTTGCGTGCCATCGCGTTAAGCGCCGAATCATAAGTACCCTTCCTTAAAACGTTGCACTTTTTCTAAATAGAACCAAATATTAAAGCAGAGAGGCTGTGCTGTCTGTATCTTTAGAAGTAAAAGAAATAAATCTGTATCTTTAGAAATACGCGGCAGAAATACGCGGCAAGGATATGCGACATAGCTGCGACAATGCTGTCTATAAGCATCAATCTATAAACATCAATCAATGCTGCATCTCGTTTTTACCTCACGGCGATCGCCCCTATGACCCAACCCATCCTGCAAATCCGCCATCTGTCTGTTGAGTTTCGTAGCGAAGAATCGGTGGTGCGGGCGGTGCAGGGGGCATCGTTTACGGTAGGAGCCGGAGAAACGGTGTGTGTGGTGGGCGAGTCGGGTTCGGGTAAGTCAGTGACATCGCTGGCGATCATGGGGCTGCTAGCTCCAACGGCACGGGTGGAGGGCGAAGTCTTGTTTCACCGCCCCGACGGGCAAGTAGTCGATTTGCTCCAACTGGCACCGGGCGATCGCCGTCAATATCGCGGTGGCATGATTTCGATGATTTTTCAAGAGCCGATGTCGTCGCTTAACCCGGTGCTAACCTGTGGCCATCAGGTGATCGAAGCGCTGCTATTGCACACCGATCTGTCGGGTAAGGCGGCTCGCGATCGCGCTATTGCCCTGTTTGATGAAGTCAAACTGCCCGACCCGGAAGCGATGCTCGATCGCTACCCGCACCAGCTATCGGGTGGCCAAATCCAGCGGGTGATGATTGCCATGGCGCTCAGCGGCAACCCGGCGCTGCTGATTGCCGACGAACCCACCACCGCTCTTGATGTCACCATCCAAGCCACAATTTTGGACCTGCTGCGCGATATTCGCACCCGGCGCAATATGGCGATTTTGTTTATTACCCACGACATGGGCGTAGTGTCAGAAGTGGGCGATCGCGTCGTCGTCATGTATCGCGGCCAGGTGATGGAAGTCGCCGCCGCCTACGACCTGTTCACCAACCCGCAGCATCCTTACTCTAGGGCACTGCTCAACTGCCGCCCCCGCCCCGATCGCACCCTCAAACGGCTACCCACCGTTGCCGACTTTATGCAGGTGACGACCACCGCCCAGGGCGAGCTAGAAATCATTCCCCAATCCCTCAGCGCCGTCGAAGCCGATCCCCGCTTTACCGCCATCAGCGCCGCCGAGCGCGATGCCCACTGCCAAGAACTCTGGCAACAGCCGCCGCTGCTGTCGGTGCGCCATCTGACCAAAAGCTACCCCATGCGCACGGGCTGGTTTGGCCGCACCGTGCCCTTCAACGCGGTAGACGACGTCAGCTTTGACGTATACCCTGGTGAAACCTTGGGCTTAGTCGGAGAATCGGGCTGCGGCAAATCGACCCTAAGCCGGGTGCTGCTGCGGCTAGTCAGCCACACCAGCGGCGAAGTCGAGTTTGCCAGCAGACCCGTGTTTCAACTTGACGCGCTTAACATGCGCCATCTGCGACGAGACATGCAGATTATCTTTCAAAACCCCTATGGCTCCATGGATCCGCGCCAGAGTATTGGCTCTGCCTTAATGGAGCCGCTGGAGATCCACAACCTCGGCGAATCAGCAGCAGAGCGCCGTCAGCGGGCGATCGCCCTCCTAGAACGAGTGGGGCTAGACGGCAACGCCATGAACCGGATGCCCCACGAATTTTCTGGCGGCCAGTGCCAGCGCATCTGCATTGCCCGTGCCCTCACCTGCAACCCCCGTTTCATCATTTGCGACGAGTCCGTATCGGCGCTTGATGTATCCGTCCAGGCGCAGGTGCTCAACCTACTCAAAGACCTCCAGCAAGAGTTTGGACTCACCTACATTTTCATTTCCCACGACCTCAGCGTCGTCAAATTTGTTAGCGATCGCATTATGGTAATGAACCGGGGCAAAATCGAAGAAATTGGCCCCGCCGAAACTGTCTACAACCACCCCACCCGTGAATATACCCGCCAGCTGATTCAAGCCATCCCCCATGCTGGGATAGACGATATTCGGCAGCGGCAGTTGGCCAGAGTTAGAGGGTAAGGTTAGTTAGGGCGATCGCATGGGACTGTGACGCATTAAAGCAACTAACCAAAACGACAAAATAATATATTGGTGAGCAGTTAATATCAGTCTAAAGAGAAACCCGTTTCGATCTACTTACTTCTACAGAACGATTCAAAGCCAGCAGCTTTCTTGCTTAACTATAGAATCTAAGCGATATAAACGCTTCGGTTCTCGATAGTCGAATGTAGGAGAATGCAAATGCCCAGGCTAATTGGAAAGCAGTCGAGTGGTGGCCTGTCGGTGGGGCTGTTGCTGTTAATTACTGTTGGAGTTTTCGGTACCTTAGAGTACGCGGGCGCGATTGATTTAATTCCTAATTTTGGGCTTGCCAGGTCGTATTACCCTGGAATTCCAGCGCCAAACGCTAATTCGGATCAATCGGCCACGCCCGACGCACAAAACTGAGATCTAGAGACAGGCTCAGATTACTCAACATTTTCATCAATGTTGCCACAGAAATTATCTACAACAACTGACTTAACAAAGAGGTTAAAGATCATGCGAAAGGGTAGCGATATTATTGGTAAGCCGATTGTGGCTTATGACACGGGCGAACGATTTAGTCGAGTCAAAGATTTGATTTTTGATCAGGCTAGCAATCGACTGTTAGCATTTATGTTAGAAGAAGCAGGCTGGTTTACCAGTGCGCGAGTGCTCTTGCTCCAAGACGTGCAGGCGATTGGGGCAGATGCGCTCATTGCACCGTCTGCGACTAGTGTGATCAAAGCCAACCAGGTGGCTGAAGTCAAGCAGATTTTAGAGCGTCATAATGTCCTGAAAGGGACGTATATCATGACGCTAGACGGGCGTAATTTGGGTCAAATGGTTGACCTATATTTTGATGAAAAGACGGGTTTAATTGATGGCTATGAAGTGTCGGGCGGCATGTTTTCTGATGCCTATTCTGGTCGTTCGTTTGTGCCTGCGCCGCGCACCCTCAAAATTGGTGAAGATGTAGCGTTTGTGCCGTCTGATGTAGCCGACCTCATGGAAGAGCAGGTGGGTGGGATTAAAGCCGCGATGCAAACCGTGAGTGATAAGGTGCAAACGGCGGCTCAGACTACGGGTGAAACCCTGCAAGATGCCACAACGGAAGCGGGACAACGGCTGCAAAAGACTAGACAGGCAGCAACGGCTTCTTTAACCAATGCTGTGGTGGATGAGAGAGAGCAGAGGGCTTTTGTGCTCGGGAAAGCGGCGCAAGACGAGGTGATCATGCCAGACGGAGCTTTGTTAATTGCTCCAGGGCAAATGATTACGGCTTCTACGGTTGACGTTGCCCAGCAGACGGGTGTGCTCGATCAGCTCTACCGAGCCGCCGGCGGTAAGGTGAGCCAGCGGGCAGGTGAAAAGCTGCAATTGGTGGCACAAGATGCAGGCGATCGCCTCCATACGAATGCGGCAAAAGCAGGCGAGTCGCTGCAAGAAATGAAGCGCAGCGCAGCGCAAAGAATTACCAATGGCATGATTGATCCAGCTCAGCAAAAAGCGTTTACGATTGGCAAAACGGCGCAGTGGACCGTAGCGGCACCCCATCGAACTCCATTGGTGCTGGGCGGGCAACGGGTCACGCTGGCGATCGCGGAAGCCGCAGAACATTGGGGGGTACTAGATGACCTCTATCGCGCTACAGGCGGTCGGTTGACGACTGAGCTAGCTCAGCAGGCCAATGGCGTGATGGCCAGTCGGGCTGTAGAACAAGCGAAGGGTCTGCGGGTTGTGCAGACGGTGCGAAATCGGGAGGGGCTAATCGTAGCTGCACCGGGGCAAATTGTCACCGATACGGTAATTAACCGCGCCAAAACCCATCATCAAGAGCGGGCATTATTGGATGCCGTAGGATTAACGACAGGTGAGGCCATCCGCTCTATTACAGACAGTCGGCTAACGCTAGCGGGCGATCGCCTCAACACAACAACTCAAGACATGGGCGCACAGGTGTCTCACGGGACAGAGCAGATTAGAACCAGCGCTCGGAATCTGCTGAGTCAGATCAAAGAAACTGCCACCGAGTTACAGGAACGCAGTGCCCACACCTTAGAAGAACAGCGTATTCGCGGGGCATTAGGTCGTCCGGTGACACGGGTGATTTTGGATCCCTATGACAACGTTATTCTCAATGTGGGTGAATTGATTACCCATCAGGCGATCGATAGCGCTCGACGAGCAGGCATTTTAGACGCATTGCTCAACTCGGTTTATACTCAGTCGCCTCAGTTTTCTAAAGAGGAGCTGCGGGCACCTGAAGCGGGCAGTGCTGCGCTCAAACCATTGCCCCCCAAAATGTAGCCCAAGGGGCATTCCAGAAAGGGGGGTTAGGATGGCACAATCAGTGCCGATTCAAAGTGGTGCAAGATCTGAGTCAACCTTTTTGTTCTGCCAGTAGAGCATGGGCGATCGCAAAATCCGCCTCCAAAATCAGTAATGTAGCGGGGTCACTTTGCTGTGCTGCTCGGTGCCGCCGAATGGCTTGCAGGGCGGCCTGATTGCTCAGCAGGGCTAGATCGGCACCATTCCAACCCTCGGTTTGCGTCGCCCAGCCGGTAAGATCGACATCGGCCAGTGGACGGTCTTGATTGTGAACTTGCAAGATGGCCAAGCGGCTGGTGGCATCGGGCAGGTCAATTTTGAGCTGGAGATCTAGCCGTCCGGCGCGGAGGAGGGCGGGGTCGAGGGCATCAGGGCGGTTGGTGGCACCAATTAGTAAGACATTGGGGCATCCCTGCAACCCATCCAGTTCGGTCAATAGCTGCCCCACAACGCGATCGCCCACTCCAGAATCGCCCTGAAACGTGCCGCGAGCCGGAGCCAGCGTGTCAATTTCATCCACAAACACCACACAGGGCTGTGCCTGTCGCGCTTTGGCAAATAGTTCGCGCACGGCCTGTTCGGCAGACCCGACCCACTTACTCAGCAATTCTGGACCATTGACAGCAATAAAGTTGGCGCAAGCTTGGGAGGCGATCGCCTTGGCCAGCAAGGTTTTCCCAGTGCCCGGTGGTCCCCAGAGCAAAATGCCGCGCGGTGCCACGGCTCCCGTGCGCTGGTACAGATCGGGGTAGAGCAGCGCCCCTTCTACCGATTCTTGCAGCGTTTGTTTCACCGCTTCTAGGCCGCCGATGTCATCCCAGGTAACCTTGGGCGATTCCACTTCTACCGACCGCAGCACCGAGGGTTTGATTTCGCGCAGAGCGTGGAGGAAGTCGGATTGGGTGATGGTGAGGTGGTCTGGCAGCGGGTCGTTGAGCGACGAGACTTGGCGGCGTAGAGCCGTGTAGGCGGCTTTTTGGCAGAGGGCTTTGAGGTCTGCCCCGACCATGCCCACCGAGAAGTCGGCGATCGCCCCCAATTCAACCAGCTCCAGCGGCATCGACTGGGTTTGGATCTGGAGAATTTCTAGGCGACCGTCGCGATCGGGCACCCGAAACAGCACTTCGCGGTCGAACCGACCAGGACGACGCAGGGCGGGGTCGAGGTGATTGGGGCGATTGGTCGCCGCTAGCACAATCACGCCCGGAGTCTTGGCAAATCCATCCATCAGCCCCAGCAGTTGAGCCACCAGTCGTTTTTCTACCTCCCCTTCTACCTTGGCGCGATCGGGGGCGAGGCTATCAATTTCGTCAATAAATATAATGCAGGGAGCCGCCTTGGCCGCTTGTTCAAATACGCCGCGCAGCCTAGCTTCCGCCTCTCCGTAATACTTCCCCATGACTTCGGGGCCCACGATAGCGATGTAGTTGACGCCCAACTCTTCCGCTAGTCCACGAGCGGTGAGAGTCTTCCCTGTGCCCGGTGGCCCCACCAGCAGCACGCCCCGAGGGGGTTCTAGTCCAAGCTTTTGCAGCACATCGGGGCGTTTTAGGGGTAGCTCCACTAGTTCCCGCAGTTCGCGCAACACATCTGTGAGGCCGCCTACGTTTTTGAGTGAGCTGGCAGCAGCATCCGTTCCATCTGATGGGGGCGTCACGCTCACGTCCGCCGCCGTAGGGCTGTCGGTGGGGGGGCTGGGGCGTTGGCTTGCCTGCGCGGAGTGCGGATCTCGTCTGGCGGTGGCAGGGCTGCTGGGAGGGATATTGCCCTGACGCGGAATATTGCTCAAAGGCCGAGCGTTGATTTGCACATGGGCATTCAATTCACCCTTTTCGGCCTTTTCTTCTAGCAGTTTGGCTAGCGCTAGCAGCTGCTCAAAGCCTTGAAACATATTAGTCATGTAGTCTAGCCCCAGTCCCGCCGATTTCTTGCTTCCACCTCTCTAGTCATCCCAGGTTCTTGGGCACTCTAACGGTGTAGGCATTGACTGACTCATTGGGCACTATGCAGCACTACGATTTTCTTACCCTGGCGATGTTTAGTGGCAAAGGCGGCGTGGGCAAAACCACGCTTTCCTGTGGCTTTGCGCGGCGTTGGGCGCAGCAATTTCCGCAGCAGCGGGTGCTGTTAATTTCGACCGACCCGGCGCATTCTTTGGCCGATGTGTTGCAGCTGCCTGTCGCTAGTGACGCGCGATCGCTACCCGATTTACCTAACTTACAGGTGCAGGCGCTGGATGCCCAGGCATTGCTAGATCAGTTCAAAGCTCGCTATGGCAGCGTGTTGGAGCTATTGGTCGAACGCGGTAGCTTTGTGGATGGAGACGATCTGACTCCCGTGTGGGATCTGGGCTTTCCGGGGCTAGATGAGCTGATGAGCATTTTGGAAATTCAGCGGATTTTGCAGGATGGCGAGGCCGACCGGGTGGTGGTAGATATGGCTCCGAGTGGGCACACGCTGAACCTGTTCAACTTGATGGATTTTCTGGATAACTTTTTGGGCGCACTGGAGCTGTTTCAGGAAAAACATCGTGTCATCAGCCAGTCTCTGGCGGGAAGCTGTGCGGCAGATGAGGCGGATGATTTCTTGCTGGATATGAAGACAAAGCTGGCGGCAGGGCGGCATTTGCTGCAAGATGCGGCACAGACAGCGTGCCTGGTGGTGGCGATCGCCGAACCGATGAGCTATCTGGAAACTCGACGGTTTTTGGCAGGGCTAACCAAGCTCCAGATTCCGGTAGGCGGGATCTTCGTCAATCGGATCTCGAACACGGCTGCCAGCGATCGCGCCACGGAGCAAGCCGAACTGCTGGAAAAATTTGAGGCGATCGCGCCCGATTTGCCCATTTGGGTGATGCAGCAGCAGGCACAGGAACCCGTCGGGGAGGTTCTGCTCGACGCGCTGCTGCGTGCAGTGGTCTCCGCGTCTGCCGTTATCCAGCCAATGCAGACCCGTTCCACCCTTTCGCCCTTCCTTCCTCCCAAGCTATTGCCCAGCTTTGAGGATTTTATGACCGCTGGGCAGCGGCTGATTATTGTAGGTGGCAAGGGCGGTGTGGGCAAAACCACGGTGGCGGCGGCGATCGCCTGGGGCATGGCGGCGCGGCATGGCGATCGCCCTGTGCGAGTCCTCTCGATTGACCCGGCGCACTCGCTCGGTGATGCCCTAGGGCGACCCTTGACCCACATCCCGCTAGAGTTGACCCCCAATCTCAGCGCCCAGGAAATTGACGCCGAGCAGGTGTTAGATCAATTCCGCAATGATTATTTGTGGGAATTGGCCGATATGATGAGCGGCGACACGGGCGACGACAACTTGAAGCTGGCCTATGGCCCTGAAGCATGGCGGCGGATTGTGGCTCAGGCGCTCCCTGGCATTGACGAAATGCTGTCGTTGATTGCCGTCATGGACTTGTTAGAGCAGGGCGAACAGCAGCTAGTGGTGCTAGATACCGCGCCGACTGGGCATCTGCTGCGCTTTTTGGAAATGCCCACGGCGATGGGCGACTGGCTGGGCTGGATTTTTAAACTGTGGATTAAGTATCAAGATGTGGCCGGACGGGTAGAGCTAATGGGACGACTGCGAACCCTACGCCAGCGGGTGATGCAGGCTCAAAAGAAACTGCAAGACCCTGCCTATACCGAGTTCATCGGCGTCGTTCAGGCTCAGTCTGCCATTTTGGCAGAAGCATCACGGCTGACCCAAACGCTCAACGACCGGGGCATGCGCCAGCAGTATGTGGTTCACAACCGCTATGAGCCAGGGCAAGAGATTGCGCCGACTCTATTCCCTGAACAAACCATTGTGCGCCTGTCTCAGTTGCCAAGGGCGATCGCCTCCCAAGCCCAAATTGCGATCGCCGCCGATCTGCTGTTCTGAGCGTTCACCTCTGCTCCTAGCTAGGAACTCCGGTTTGTGAGATACACACCTGTAATCACCAGGCCACCTCCCAGCAGCAGGGGCAGAGTGATTGGCTCCCCTAGCAATACAGTGGCAAAGGCGATCGCAAACACAGGCACCAGGTTAATAAAAATCGATGCCTTGGCCGACCCGATCGCCTGCACCCCCTCGTAATACCAGAGAAAGCCAGCGGCGGTTCCCAGTATGCCCAGATATAGCACCCCAACCCAGGCCGCTGGAGCCACCTGCATCCACGTCTGCGCTAGCCCCTCATGTAGCGCCACAATCAGCAGCGCCGCTGTGCCAAACAAGCAGGCGTAGGTCGTGGCCGCCAGCGGCGAGATTTCTCGCATCACTCGTTTGCCTGTCAGCGTGTAGACCACCCAGCTGGCGACACAGCCCAGCAGCAGCAGGTCTCCCCGCCCTATCCCTTGAGACAGGAGGGTGGTCAAATTGCCTTTGCTAATAATAATCGTGGCTCCCACCAGCGAGGTGGCAATTCCGGCTAGCTTCAGCCGGGTCAGGGGTTCTCTGAAGACTAAACTGGCGACTATGGCAATCACAACCGGGTTGAGTGCCACAATCAAGGCCGCGCGACCGGCTTCGATGGTTTGCAGACCGCCGAAAAAGAAAATGCTGTAGAAAAAGACGCCGCTGAGTCCCAGCAGCACCACCCATGGCAGATGGCGACGTTGGAGGCGAGGCAGCTTACCATCGAGGCCATAGCTGAGGACAAGCAGCGTGAGGCTGGCGATCGCAAATCGACAGAACGCCACCGACAGGGGACCCATGGTTTGCACCGCGATCCGTCCGGCAATAAAGGTACCCCCCCAAATTGCCATCGTTAGAATTAATTTTAGGTAAATCCACATGTTCCCTTTTACTTGACGACGAGGTCGGGCTTCTTCCTGCCATCGGGCGACTTTTGGGGTTAGTTTTGGGGCTACTTTTTGACGGGAAACCGTGCTAAATATTCTTCGTGTTGGCGACTGACTACCGAATTGAGCGGCCGATCGAGCGATCGCACCTCAAACCCTGGCTCAAATAAATCATGAATTTCTTCTAGGTCGCAGCCAAAGGGTGGCCCGCCGGGGCGATTGTGTGCCCAAAATAGGGCAATCAGTTGACCACCGGGACGCAGCAGCGTGTGAACAAGCTGAGCATAGGCAGGGCGTTGGGCGGGGGCGATCGCACAAAAGCAGGTATGCTCTAGCACGTAGTCGAACCCGTTGGCGAACTCGTCCGCCAGCTCGAATATATCTCGCTGAAGGAATTTTGCCGTTAGCCCTTGTTCCTGGGCGGCGATCGCGGCGGCGGCCACCGCAGACGGAGCAAAATCGACCCCAACTACCTCAAAGCCATGTGAGGCAAACAGCAGCGCATCATGCCCACGCCCCATGCCTAGCACCAGCATCCGCCCTGGCTGCGGTGCATCTGCTGCTGCCAATAAACTCTCAAACGGCGGTGCGGCCTCGCCCAAGTCCCAGCGGGCGGTGCCTGCTTGATAGCGGTTTTCCCAAAAACTAGGGGTCAGAGTTTGGGCTGAATCGTCCTGTGACCCTGACGGATTTATGCTCGAAGCGTCAAGATCTGGCACAGACTCTGGAGATAGAGGGTTAGACATTGTTAGCGCTAAGGCGGCGGCAATTCGCCCAAAATGATGAATCGTACATGGTTGATCGCCAGTTCGCCAATGGAGACATCGGCACCGCCATCGGGGGTTTTCATGTTTTCAAACGAGATGCCTTTGGCCATTTCGGCATGGAACCAGGGCAACCCCATCAAGAACCGAGTGGGGTACGGCCCGCCGTCGATGACATCATCCACATTCGACTCCATCGGCAGCCAGCCATAGCCAGGGACGTAGAACTCAATCCAGACATGGTTGAACTCTGGCTCTAACGGCACACCTTGGCGGTCGGGGTAGGGCGGGCACTTGTAGCGACCGACGGTGCGGCAAGCAATGCCGTTGAGCCGAGCCAAGGCCAGGAGCAAGCCGACATATTCACCGCAGGAGCCAATTCCCCGCTCTAGCACCACGTCGGGGGTGTCAATATGGGGTTTGATGCCGTAGGAGAGGCGATCGTAGACATAGTTGCGGATCTTCAGCACCTTGCGCAGCAAATTCCTTTCGGTGCCGATGGATTCGCGGGCGGCGGCCTGAATGCTGGGTGTGTCCATCATCAGATCATCGTCGTCTACCAGATAGCGGTTCTGGAACTCGATCGAGAGCGGTGGAGTTTTTTCGACATCCGCATGGGTTAGCTGATATTTGATCCCCCGCAGTTCCAGTAAGGCTTTCCAGCCAAAAATGCGACTTTCGTGCGGTTTCAGGTTGCCCAGGTTAAACACAGCAACGCGCTGGCCTTCCTGGATTTCTTCTTTGAAGGGAACTCCAATTGGCTCAATTCGCTTCACCGTTTGCCGAGCGGTTTCGGCTGGTAAGGCAATCCGCCATTCTAATCCATTTAGCTCTACGGACTCTAGCGGCGACATTTCTTCGGCATAGATCATCTCCACTAGAAACCCGTTGGAGAGGGTGTAGTTCGCCTCGCGATCGTAGCGGAAGTAGAGGGGATGGATGAAGGTGCGATCGCGAAAGGTGAGGTCGTAGGGGAAATCGCTGTTGTTGGGGTCGTCTCGAATATAGGCTTCTTCGATGGCATAGGAAACGTAGAGGGTATCTGCGCCAGTGTCGGGGCTAGGACAAAATGCGAGGCCGCTGGGGCTGTCAAACGGGGTCAGCAGGCTAAATTGCAGCTCCCCGGTGGCGCGATCCATGCAGTACACCGACCGCTCTAGGCGATCGCTTACCCATAGTTCCTCACCCCGCATCGTTAAGTTTTCAACTCCCACCCCTGGTGCGGAAAATCGCGTGATCTCACGACTAGTTTCACTATCGAAAATAATGATATATCCAGCCTTTTGGCAGGTAACATATACCGTGGTTTGCCAGATCGCCACGCCATCGGCTGGATACGGCAATGTGACAAATAGCTGAGGCGTAAAATCCGTCAGGCTACAGCGATAGACACTCTGATCTCGCGTAAACCAAACCGTCTCTCCGGCCAGCGCCAGCCCCGTTGAACCCAAAAACTCACTGGCATGGTGCGGGTTCAAAATGGTGGTGTTATCGGTGGCAGGGTCAACCTCAATCACATAGCCCCGAATTGAGTCAACCGCCAGCAGCTTGTCTCCACGCACTGCCATCCCACCGAGTGCATATACACCAATCGGGCGAATGGTACGATGTTTGGCACTCAAAGACGATGCCTCACTAGCGGGAGAACGAGCGGTTGAAGTCTGCTCGGTGGATAGGGTAGGGTCAAGCAGCATGATAACAACGCTTAAAGGATCTAGGAAACAAACCGTCGGCTGATAGATTGACAGCCGTTGGGTGGCAATCGGTGGCAGGGACTCGACCCTCATCATACGCAAAAGTTCTGCGCACTTACTGTATCAAGACTAATGGATGTGGATTAGGGCTAATCGGTTAAGCGCATCCTATCCTGGCTAGCTCGTGACATACTCCCGACGCTGAGCTACGCTGCAGCGCGGGCTTCTCTCTTCACAGGCTCGGTATTCCGGTCGCCTCGGAGAGCTTGGACGGGATGACCCACCGCCCTTTGTTTTATATTGATTGCTGCGTTATTGTCACGATCCAATTCACAGCCGTATTCAGGGCAAGAATGCCATCTGTCAGCCAGCGTCTTTGGAACCTTAACCCCACAGCTTGAACAGTCCTGAGTCGTACCGTTTGGGTTCACTGGAATTGCAAGTAACCCGGCTCTTTCAGCCTTGATTTCAAGAATTTTCAGGAACGTACCCCACCCAGCATCATTCACGGATTTAGACATGCGGGTTTTCGCTAGTCCTTTGATATTGAGCGCTTCATGCCCAATATTCTTTCCTTTGTTGATCAGCTTTTTAGCTGTCTTGTAG
>CASBQX010000335.1 GCA_949127925.1 Synechococcales cyanobacterium PMM_0002 | reverse complement strand
TTACTCTGATTGCTTACAGAGAGGAAAGAGAAAGTGGCGCATTTCCATCTCTAGCTCCAGATTGTTGAAATCGACCGCAGGAGCTAGCATTACCGGGTAATCCGATTGCTTTAAATGCATCTTGATCCCAGAACTGGAAATCGCTTTGACCGCTTCTCCCAGATATTTGAGATTGAATTGGATATCCAATGTCATATTTTTAGGGATATGAGCATTAATCGTTTCATCTCCCTTGCCAAATTCTCGTTCGATTGTCCTGCGGACGCGCACGCGAACGAAAGGTGAATCTGTTGGGTCGCTCCATCAAAGCGAAGATGCTCAACGGCATCCAGTACGTGGTGAATCTGACCAATGAGCGTCGTCGTATTCTTCAATGCTTTAGCTCCAACTGTCGGCAGGATTAATTGCTGAGTTGAAGCTTGTGTTTAATCCGCCTGTGACAGTGGAAAGGGCGGAATATGGGATCTAAAATAGCTAAATCACAGACCTAAACAATCCCTTAAACCTATGACAACTCCTTTAGCGATCGCCCAACTTGGTGACCCGGTGCTGCGGCAAGCTGCTGAACCAATTCAAGATGTGCATGCTCCTTGGGTGCAAACCCTCATCAATGACTTGCTCAACACCCTATATCAGTCCAAGGGCGTTGGCATTGCCGCGCCACAGGTGGCTAGTTCCCATCAGCTGCTGGTAATAGCATCCTACCCCAATGCCCGGTATCCTCACGCCCCCAGCATGGAGCCGATTGCCCTGCTCAACCCGCACTTGATTAGCCATTCAAACACGCGGGTGAAGGATTGGGAAGGGTGCCTCAGCATCCCCGGCATTCGGGGTCTGGTGCCGCGCTATCGAGAGGTGGAGGTAGAATATTGCGATCGCCACAGCAACCTGCAACGCCAGGTATTCACCGATTTCGTCGCCCGCATCTTCCAACACGAGTTTGACCACCTCAACGGCCAGGTATTCCTCGACCATGTAGAGAGCGTCTACGACATGATGACCGAGCAAGAGTATTTGAGGCGGATTGTTAATGCTGAATGATGTCTCTGGTAGAGCTTGAGGGTGAGCCTCTGACTCACGCAGGCAAGAGGCCAGCGACTGGGCATTTATCTTTGCAGACCTTGGACACCGCGAATCGCCATATAAACCGCTAGGGCGATCAGAAAGAGGCGAAATAGTTGATTAACGGTGCCATCAGAAAGTTTAGGCAATAGACGGGTGCCGACCTGCGCCCCAAAAATGCCGCCTAGCCCCAAACACAGTCCTGGTATCCACAGCACATTCCCATTCCAGGCATGTTGCGCCAACCCAGAAATGGCGATCGGCACGATTGCACCTAGACTGGTGCGCACCGCCGACTTAATCGTTTCGTTCAAAAATAGCGTTTGCAGCGGCACCATTACCACCCCACCGCCAACGCCAAACAGCCCCGACAGCACCCCTGCCAATAGGCCAATCCCAGCGATAGATGGCAGCTGAAGGGACAGTGTTGGCGCAGGCACAGGCGCAGGCACAGGACTAGCGGGTGCCACTGCCGGATGGTTCAGGCTTGATGCTTCTCGCTGTTGCAACTGGCGGCGTAAGTTCATTAGGTAGATGGTGAACAGCAGCAGCGCGGCAAAGGCAAGGGCTAACCATGCATCGGGGAGGCGATCGCCCAACCATGCGCCAACTTGGGCAGTGAAAACGCCAAACAGTGCCAATAGCCCCGATATCCGCCAGTTCAAACTGCGGGTGCGCAGATTTTGGACACTGCCCGACAGCGCGCTTAGCAGCACCCCAATTAAGCTGGTGGCCGTAGCTTGCACCAACGGCAAGCCAAACAGCGTCAAGATTGGCACCATCAGCAAGCCTCCACCAATCCCTAACAGCCCCGATAGTGTTCCGGTAACGGTGCCCACAAAAAACAGCAAAACCCAGCCCAGGGGCGATTCAAGCATGTCATAACCCTGTATCAACATTGCCTTGATATTAGGGAAATGTGGCTAAAAACACCAGAGGTTGACACGATAGCTGTTCCCGTTTGGGGGCAATACAGAGCGTTTTACGGTCAACGCGATTAATACCGCTGCCAAAGTCCAGACCTATCAATAAAAAAGCACCTTCGTGACGTGAAGGCGCTTTTTTATTGATAGGTTTCCTTAGAAAATCGCTACAGGCAGATTTTCCTAAGTTTAGCTAGATTAGGAATTAGTTCTGCATATCATAGTCATGCTGAATTAACTGGTGAATCCCTTGCGATTCAAGCAATCTTTCAACTCGATTTCTGCCTGACTCAGCTTAGGATTATCCGTTAAGTTGAAGATTCGCTCCAGCTGATCGTTACCCATTTCGCTCAACGTGCGCTTGAGGTCTGGCTGACTGAGTTGCTTCGGCAAACAGGCCAATACAGCGCTTGTGCGATCGCTTTTAGCTGTAGAGTCCACAGTTTGGAGAGCAGTCCCTTCCGGCATCATAGCCGCAGCAGTGGGCATAGCTAGAGCCGGGTCAAGGAACAGTCCTGATAGTGAGATCAGACCCATCAACAAGCTCGTAATCACTGTGCGACGGAGAAGACTGAGAAACTGATTGAAGGAGGGGTTAAGTAGAGCAGACCCCGAGCGCTGGCAATGGTTGATGGTTGATTCAGTGGTCATAGTAGTTTTTGTCAGATATAGATATGTTGGCTGGTGATTTTGAGCTTTGGCCGACATGACCTGCATGTGGAGTGCATCCCACTTTTGTAGCCCTCACCCTTTTCATATATGCCGAAGGCTTTAAGCCCTCTCCCAGAGGGCTACCGTGTACACAAGCCTTCTGATCTAGCCTCACCTGGGTTTGATCCCCCCCGACCCTCCTTAAAAAAGGGGGAGCCGGATTCAAAGTCCCCCTTTTTTAAGGGGGATTTAGGGGGATCTCTCAGTACGTTGATACCTTGTCCGAGGTGTGTGTATACGGTAGCCCAGAGGGGGAGAGGGACTTTGAATCTGGCTCCCCTTCTCCCGCTCTGGCAGAAGGGGCTGGGGGATGAGGGCTATCTTGCAAAACTGGGATGCACCCCTGCATGTGTCTACAAAAGCAGCGGTTTTCTATGCTGGTAAGGGAACATCATAACTGCCTACCAGCATGAACTGTCTCACAATCTATTTAAAATAGCGTAAACGCAGATGAGCGATCGCCATCCACGAAAGCAGAGCAACCTTGAGCAGTTACACCAGAATTACCCTGAGTTACCAAGCAACCCAGCGAGGCTCATGTCATGCTTTTTAGGATCTTTTTTCTGCTTCTTCGTTTCTCCAGGAATTGCTTTCGGCTTTTTAGCTTCCTTGTTGCTTTTCTGTTCCTTTGACATGATGATTCTCCAATCAAAATCTCTTACTGGAAACAGGAACGAGCATTTAATTAAATGCTTGTCGATCTGATTTGTTTGTCATGTTAGTCTGTCTCATTCGCGAGCAGGATTTCCCACTAGAATGCAGCATAGTCGCCCTGCTGAGACTCTGACAACGCAAGACTTGATCAATGTCCTGCGCCGTTCGCGACTGGAAACTTGCGATACATATCTCACATTCACTCTAACACTAGTCTGCAATTACTGGCATTTAATCACTCTAAGGGGAGAGATTATCAGCTGACGGATCAAACAGAGTTTGCCTGCAACGCCCGACGCGTCAAGATCTCTTGTGCACTTTGGATCGGTTCATCGATACCCGGATGGCGCTGAATATAGGTGCCATCGGCCTGTAGCTCCCATGCTTGGAGGTTATCGGCTAGTAAGATAGCCAGAATATCTTTCAGCTCTTGGATTAAAGCCGGGTCTTCTACAGGGGTGACGGCTTCTACGCGACGATCGAGGTTACGCGGCATCCAATCGGCACTACCAATGTAAATTTCGTCGGCTCCGTCATTGTGGAAGTGGAAAATGCGCGAGTGTTCCAGGTAGCGACCAATAATGCTAATCACTCGAATTGTGTCACTGACGCCCTCTAAACCGGGGCGCAGGCAGCACATGCCCCGAATAATTAGATCAATTTCGACGCCCGCTTGGGATGCCTCATACAGGGCTGCAATCATGCGAGGGTCAACCAATGAGTTCATTTTTGCCACAATGCGGCCGGGTTTGCCAGTTTTGCAATGCTCAATTTCGCGCCGGATTAATGACGTCATGCGATCGCGCATATTCACAGGCGACACCAACAGTTTGCGGTAGGACTGCTGCCCCGAATAGCCCGTCAGATAATTGAATAAATCCGTCAAATCGGCTCCCAGATCATTGCGGCAGCTCAAAAGCCCCAGATCGGTATACAGCCTCGCCGTTTTGGAATTGTAGTTACCTGTACCAATGTGAACATAGCGGCGAATTTCATCATCTTCCTGACGCACCACCAGCACAATTTTAGTGTGGGTCTTCAGCCCCATCATGCCGTAGACCACATGAATCCCCGATTCTTCTAGCTGACGCGCCCAGTTGATATTGTTTTGCTCATCAAAGCGCGCCTTTAGCTCTACCAACACGGCCACTTGCTTGCCGTTTTCTGCCGCCGTAATCAGTGACTTGACGATGGGAGAATCGCCAGAGGTGCGATAGAGAGTCATCTTGATCGCCAGCACCTGAGGATCATTTGCCGCTTCCGCAATGAAACGCTCTACCGATCCGGTAAACGATTCGTAGGGGTGATGCAGCAAGATATCGTGATGCTGAATCGCTGAAAAAATGCTGTGATCGATGGGGGAGTGTAGCTGGTGCGGCACCCGTTCGCTGACCGCCCGGAGGGCTTTGGGCATAGCTGAAGTCCAGGGTTCATCTTTGAGATCCGGCAGCGGTAGCCCTGTTAGAGCAAATAAATCTTTGAGGTTGAGCAGGCCGTCTAGCTCATACACTTCATACTCTTTAAGCTCCAACTCCTCCATCAGCGTATCTTTTACGGCTTGAGAGGTAGACGCCTGAATTTCTAGCCGCACTGCCGAGTCAGACAGGCGGCGTTTGCGGATCATTTCTTGAATTGCCATCAGCAAGTCTTCGGCAACTTCTTCTTGTAGCTCAACTTCGGTATCGCGGGTAATCCGAAACAAAGAATATTCCTGAATGGCCATGCCCGGAAACAGCATTTCTAGGTTATGGGCGATCGCCTGCTCTAAGGGCACCCCTACCCACACAATAGAGCGATCATTCTGGCGCTGGATTTCGGGTGGGAAGGCAATAAAACGCGGCAGCAGGCTGGGCACCTTGACGCGGGCAAAATGCTCTTCGCCCGTTTTTTGATCCTTCACCACCACAGCCAGATTCAGGCTAAGATTCGACATGCGCGGAAACGGATGGCCAGGATCGACGGCTAACGGCGTCAGTACGGGAAAAATGCGGCGCTCAAAGTAGTCGCGCAGGTAGTTACGCTGCTCTTGACTCAGATCGATGTAGTTGAGCAGGTAAACCCCCTGTTCTTCTAAAAGGGGACGCAATACCTGTTCAAAATGGCGATGCTGCTCAATCACCATCGGGCGCAGCCGTTGGCTAATTTCCTCTAGCTGCTGCTGCGGCGTCCTGCCATCGGGCGATCGCTTGGCCACCTCTGCCTCCAGCTGATCTTTAACGATCGCCACTCGCACCATAAAAAACTCATCCAGGTTGGAGCTAAAGATCGCTAGAAACTTTAGCCGCTCTAGCAGTGGAGTGCGGAGATCGGTAGCTTCATGCAGCACGCGACGGTTGAACTCCAGCCAGCTCAGCTCCCGATTGAGATAGTATTTGGGGTGTTTTAGATCGATCGCTGAGTCGGTGGCTTTAACCTTAGTCATAGCGAAGATGAGGTGTTGATGTGAGCAGCATATCGGGATATCAGTGAACAAATCTTCCCAGAATCGGCGTGGAATGAGATGTATTGGGGACGACATCAACGGTGAGGCAATATGGACAGCGGGCGATCGCCCCCTATTGCCGCTGCGTCCACAGACTACTTCATATCGTAGCCAAACAAATTGGGGTTCACTTCGTCGAGTTTGAGGTCAGCTAAGCCATACTCTGCCCAGCGCCGATCGACCATGGCAGCGGTGTCGGGATCGGGCGACAGTTGCGCTGCCCAGGGGCGATCGCTCTCTGGATAGACCTTAGTGGTGGCATCGATCCCCATCTTGCTGCCCAGCCCTGGCTTCTCGGTAGCAAAGTCGAGCGAGTCGAACGGGTTGTTGGGCAAAATGAACACATCCCGCACCGGATCAACCTTAGAAGTAATCGACCACACCACCTGACGCGGATCGCGGATGTTGATGTCTTTATCAACCACAATCACAAATTTGGTATAGCTAAACTGCGGCAGTGCACTCCAAAACGCCAGCGCCGCCCGCCGCGCCTGCCCCGGAAATGCCTTGTCAATCGAAAGCACGGCCACCTTGTAGCTCAACCCTTCCATCGGCAGGAAGAAGTCAATAATTTCGGGCACCTGCTGTCGCAAAATCGGCGTGTAAATTCGGTTGAGCGCCAGCGCCATCATCGCGTCTTCCTTCGGCGGACGCCCGCTAAAGGTAGTCATGTAAATTGGATCTTTGCGGTGGGTCATGCACTGAAACCGAATCAGCGGCCCTTTGGGATTGGAGGGGCCATAGTAGCCCATGTGATCGCCTGCTGGCCCGTCTACGCCCACATCACCCGGCGTAATGGTTCCTTCTAGCACAATCTCGGCATCGGCGGGCACTTCTAGATCTACCGTTTTGCACTTGGCCAGGTGAATCCCTTCCCCCGCATACAGCCCCGCAAACAGCCACTCCGATAGGTCAATCGGCAACGGGGTAGCCGCCGCCATGATCAGCAATGGATCAACGCCGATGGCGATCGCCACCTCTAGGCTTTGCCCGCGTTCCGCCGCCTTGCGCAAATGGCGCGTGGGTCCGCGCACCGACAACCACTGCACCGTCATCGTGTTTTTCGACTGCAACTGCAACCGATACACGCCCACGTTCACCGCCTTACTCTCTGGATCTTTGGTAATCATTAGCCCCAGCGTAATCACCTTATCGGCATCGCCGGGATACACCCGCAGCAGCGGCAGCTGAGTTAGATCGACCTGATCACCCTTGAGCACCACCTGCTGACACGGCGGCAACAAATCGCGGCTAGGCTTGGCGCGCGCCACATCTAGCAGCACCTTGCCCAACTCCACCGCCTGGGCAAACTTTTTGGGCGGACGCAATTGGTAGATCAGCGCCAACTTTTTCCCCAGGGCTTCTAGCTCCTGCGGCTGCTCCATATTCATCGACCAGCAGACCCGCTCCACCGTCCCCATCACATTCACCGCCACCGGATGGGGCGAGCCTTTCACCTGCTCAAACAGCAGGGCGGGGCCACCACTCTGCAACATCCGGTTGGCAATTTCCGCAATTTCCAAGTTTGGATCTACCAGCGCCCTAATGCGCCGCAGTTGCCCCCGCTGCTCAAGCTGTTTTAGAAATCCTCGCAGGTCTCTCGCCATTGTTGAAGAAGTGTAAAGCGTTCCTTCTCATTATGCGGGAGATGGGGGTAGGTGTGATGGCTGAGGCATGGGCTGAGGCATTAAGTCATGCCACACCTTTGAGCATTAGCTGCCGATTAGTGATGTCCAGACTGATGGCTCCCAGCGGCCAAATTGAACCGTGGAGGCAATTAACCAGTTATCTAAGCATTCAGTTAGCCACTTCAAATCATCTGGACTACAGGACTCATAAGATTTAAACAAATCAGCCAGTCGCGCGGCTACATGCTCTCGGATTGCTTTGAGGTTTTCTCCAAACTTCTGGCACAGCAACACAATTTTTAATACAAACCCCATGGCAAATGTGGCTTCCAAATTGGCAATTAGGTCGGTAAACATTAGATGATTCTCAAAGCTGCGCGAGGGCGGCACAATGAGAGCATCAATTAGATCTCGGCACGTATTCATCAACAGGCGAGGATTCATTTTAGTTTGATCCCGTTCGAGGCAGCTATTGTCTAACTGTTTGCCGAGCCATTGATTAAATTTGCGATCGCCATAGGTTGGTTTTGAGGTGTGCTGAATGGATTTGGTCAGATAATCTTTAATGCAGTGTTTAGCCGATCGATGATCGGCTACTCGCTCCAAATGAACTAGGGTTTGTCTAGCTGTATCTTGATAGCTGTAGTGACCTTCGGACTTGCCAGAAAAAGTGCGGATGGCCGCCTGCAAGCTCTGATCAGATAAAGACGTTGGCTTCTGATGGGGCAGAATTATTTCTTGATGGGTGACATGTTGTTTGCGGCGAACCCCATTAGCATAGCTGTGCAAGGAGCGCTCAAATTCTTGCTCCCGCGCATGCTTCAGGGCATCGAGCGCCTGCTGGCCAGAGTCGCCGCTGTTGTTCCATTCTCGCAGATAGTAGGGGTAGAGATAGGGATATTGAGATATCAGCCCGCCAATCACTTCCACGCCAGCCGTACTGCCGTAAGGAATGAAAGTGACAACCTGCTCACAATCTCGTAGAAGCTGATATTTTGGCGATTGAGCAAATCGCTTCAGGCGGTTTCTGAGGTCTGCACTTTGGCCAAAGGCAGCAGGTTTTTCAGCCGCTGTTTCAATCAGCTGAATCAATCTAGAAGTGAGTTCCCAGCTGCGCTTTAGCCACCAGTAATTGATCAAAATGTAGCAGCAGCGATTGAAAACGTTGTCAAATTCTTGCTCGATCCAAGTGGAAGTCAGCATGCGATGCAGCGTTTGCAAAACCTTGGACTCGGGATAGCGATCGCCCTCCACAAAGAGCGCCTTAAACCGATTTAATAGATCATCAGCGGGAGCAGTTTCTCGCAACGCTTCAAGATGAGCATACAGATAGCTGGCATCAGTCGTGAA
This sequence comes from Synechococcales cyanobacterium PMM_0002, assembly GCA_949127925.1. GTDB lineage: Bacteria > Cyanobacteriota > Cyanobacteriia > Elainellales > Elainellaceae > CASBQJ01. The sequence continues at coordinate 1,781 of CASBQX010000335.1, read as the reverse complement.
ATCTCGATAGGAGTAATGCATAGAGGATAGGTGACGCACCAGATCAGGACAGTGTACCAACGCGATCGCAGACAAAAGCAATCAATTTTGAACCGGTCTCAAAACCTGCATCAAGTGGCGATCGCCCATACATCACCGCCTTGACCAGCAACGTTTAACCCTTAAACCTGATTGGCTCAGCCCAGCCGTCGAATTAAATACTTATCTTTGGCCGAAATTTGATATCGCATGGAATGATATTACGAAAAGATATCATTCCTGTCAATGCAATTTATTCATTTTTTCTCTGAAATTTTTGTAAATACTCCATTACTAGCCGTTGCAACGTATAGCAGCCCGGTGTATTCGCCTCAATCAATGCTCGTCGCATCAGCGATCGCAGCACTGGCATCAGTTCCGCTTCGGGCATCTGTAGCTTTAGCGCAGTTTGGAGAGCCGCGATCGAAACCGGGTCACCAGCGGCTTGCAAGCAGTGCACCACCAGCTGTTCTTTTGGGGATAATCGCTCCAATTGTTGGTCTAACCGAGGCCAAAGAGTTTCAGGAATAAGGGGGCTAACCTGCTTCAGAAACCCATCTGTATTGCCCTGAAACATGTCTCGGACATCTGTGGCGATCGCATTCAACACCAATGGGTGTCCCCAGTAGCGGCGGATCAGTTCTCGCCACTCTCGATCAGATCCACCGCAGCCTCTAGCCGTAAGTAATTCTCTGGCTTCATTGGCTCCTAGCCCCGGCAAACTTGTGTAGTAAGCCGCTTGGGGATTGTCGCCCATCTCACTGATGGCCTTAGGGTTTTCCCACCCGACCACAATCAAACAGCTTTCATGAGACGCCGTGCCTACTTGACGCAGCAGTTCGTCATAATCTTCGTAGCCCTCTTGATAGGAGCTGTCATGTACTCCTGCACCCAGCACGGCTTCTAGGCCATCTAGAACCACCAGACAGCGACGGTTCACCATATAGTGCATGAACTGGCTTAAGTCGCTGCTGCTGGCTTGCTGCTTCGAGAAGTGGCGGGTCAAATCGGCCAGTAAATCGGCCAGGGGTGGCGCATGGTGGAGCGATCGCCAAATCACAAATTCAAACTGATCCTTCACCTGCCGTGCGAGCTGAAGCGTCAGCGCTGTTTTGCCGATGCCGCTGATGCCGTAGAGGGAAATTAGCCTGCACACGTTGACCCGAATCTTGTTGCCCAGCAGATTCAGAGTGTTGGTGCAGCCATAGAAGGGTCTGGCTAAGGGTGCGTCTCCCCAATCCACGTCAGGTTCTGGCCGTGTCGGCTGATCGGCTGAGTTGGTGGGCAGAGCGTTGGGCGGTTCAGACCTGTAGGCCGATGCATGATCTGGTGAGCGGCTGAGTGTGGCGCTGTCAGGTTCAGCGTCGCCCTCACTGGTGCCGCCCTGGGAGTTCTGCCACTGCTGCTGTGCCTGTATGACGCGGCCTTGCAAGGTTTTTTTTAAGACCTTCTGCCCCAATACCTCTGTCAAACGTTTCCACAGTTGATAGCCGACATTGCGTTTTAAGTGGTCGAGTGAACAGCGGAATCCGCAGTCTTGATGGATCGCGTCGTACCCTTTGCCAGCCCAAGACCCTAAAAATACAATTCGTTCCAGATCCGAGAGCTGCTTCCCTTTATGAAATAGCACCTCTTCGACCCATCTCAGCGCATCCTCAGCGTCCATCGGTATTTTGTTGCCAGAAATGCATCCCTTAGCAATTTAGTGTAAGGCTGAATTTCGCTGAACTTTACTGAAGTTTGCTGAACTTAGGAAATATTTA
>CASBQX010000334.1 GCA_949127925.1 Synechococcales cyanobacterium PMM_0002 | reverse complement strand
TTTTTGTAAAACGCAGGGGGCGATCGCGCAACTATGCCACGAAGATCGCCCATTCTAGACTAGGCCACTAGCTAGCTTAATTGTGGACTAGTTAAACGTAGAATTCGTTAACTAGTATTTGGTCAAGTTTTCAAATGTTTTTCATAGGGTAATGCTTCTGAGAATTTGTTGTATACTATGGACTCAAATGAATATGCTTCTAGTCGGGTGCAGAAGCGTTATGGGAAGGCTTGACCATCATTTTTCACTCATCTTCCTGGTTTAGTAACGCCGATGGCCGGTTCTTTTGGGAAATTAAGTCTTAAAAAATATCTGGACGTCAAGGCAGTTTTCTCAGCAGTTACGCGACCCCTTACTTCGCTGCTTAAGTTCCTCACTTAGTGGTTCAAGGTGGTTCAAAGCAATTCCTACTTAACATTATTTGTGATGGAGCGCAAGCCGTGAATATTTTCACTAAACTAAGAGACTTTGTTGGACTGAATGATCCTGTGGATTATGAGTACGAATACGACGAGATGGACGGGCAAGAGTACCAAAATCTTTATCAAGAAGAAAATGTTCAGCCCGTGGCTGAAGAAGAGCCGCGTCGCCGTCGGACGAGAGAACGTGCCATGTTGACGTCTGAAGTTGGAGCGGGGATGAGTAATGTGATTGGGATGCCCGGTGTGAATGGGATGTCTGAAGTGATGGTGATGGAACCCCGCACTTTTGAAGAAATGCCCCAGGCTATCCGAGCCTTGCGAGAGCGCAAATCTGTCGTGCTCAATTTGACCATTATGGATCCCGATCAAGCTCAGCGCGCTGTCGATTTTGTGGCAGGCGGCACCTATGCGATTGATGGCCATCAAGAGCGGATTGGTGAAAGCATCTTCTTGTTTACACCGAATTGTGTCTCCGTGAGCACCCAGCCAGGGATGGCAAACGAAGCTCCAACGCAAATTCCTCAACAGCCGATGCGCTCCGGTCGCCCCATGTCGCCTGCACCGACTTGGTCTGCTGCCGATCAGGCTCGGATGGCATAGGGACAGCCAACCGGGTATGATCCGCTGCGATCGCGCCCCGCACCTCTGAATCTGGTGAGGTTGATCACGGAGGCTCAGATGCTAGAACTGCTGAGCCTATACTGTATGGGCTGTAGATTTATTCTCTAACGCCCCATTGAAGGTAGCCGCGAGGTGTCTATGGGGCTGGCAATTATTGGTGGTGGTGTGATGGGCGAGGCGTTGTTGTCTCGCCTGCTAGCGCAGCATGTCTACACGCCAGATTTGGTCTGGGTCAGTGATCCACAAGAGTCGCGACGAGCTTTCTTGGTCACACAATACGGGGTGCATGTTACCGCAGAAAATCAGGTTGCTGTCGATGCGGCGGGAGTTGTTTTGCTGGCCATTAAGCCGCAGATGTTTAAGGCAGCAGTCAGCACTCTGTCCATGCCAACTTCTGAGGTTTTAATTGTTTCTATTCTGGCCGGAACGTCTTTGCAAGCTCTAGAGACCGCATTTCCCGCGCAGCCAATCGTTCGAGCTATGCCCAACACTCCGGCTACTGTCGGTGCAGGGATGACGGCGATCGCGGCGGGTGCTCTGGCGCAGTCTCACCATTTGCAGGTGGCACGCCAACTGTTTGAGGCAGTGGGTGAGGTGGTCGAAGTAGCTGAACCACTAATGGACGCAGTGACAGGGCTATCGGGTTCCGGGCCGGCCTATGTGGCGTTAATGATCGAAGCGCTGTCGGATGGCGGGGTAGCGGCAGGGTTGCCACGGGCGATCGCCACTCAGTTAGCCCTACAAACGGTACGCGGTACCGCTGAACTGCTTCAAACTACAGGGATGCATCCTGCCGAGTTGAAGGATCGCGTGACGAGTCCCGGCGGCACAACCATTGCAGGCGTTGCACAATTAGAGCAGGCTGGATTTCGTTCAGCATTGATTGCAGCGGTCAATGCCGCCTATCTGCGCGCTCAAGAACTGGGACGCTAATCTATTTGGCCGTCTATGGTGTAATTAGGCTACCGTTAAGCGGTATGGGCAAAGGGCTAAAACCCTGCTTTCGCGGTGCCCAGACTAACGCTGTCATAGTCTTTTAAACGTTGAGGATTGTCAGGATGAAGACTCGGTTTGCGGTAATTGTCGCGATCGCGATGGCAGCGGCTGGAGTGGGGGCGATCGCGCCCTTCTCATGGCCAGCGCTAAGCCAATCTCTAGATGGGGCGGCTGAAGCATCCCAGCGCCCCATCGGCCAGCTCAATCCCACTCTCCCCATTAGGATTGAAGTTGTCAATGCTGGAAACACAGCAATCACCTGTGTTTTGACCCAGCCCGCTTCTGCGGAGAGGCAGCTAGCACCTGGGGCTAGAACCTCTTTTGGTACCGTTACCACCAGTTATCTGCCCTTGCCGATTAACTTTTTAGCCTATGCGTCAAATACCCAAATTGGCTTGAGTTCCGATCTAACGATTGAGGGCAATGTGGTGACCATTGTCATTGGTGAGCAGCGCAGCCAAACTCCTGGTGATCTTGCGATGAACATTGATCCAGACGGCTATATTTATTTCTACTAACTCACTACTTCTTGTCATTCGTAGAGACGCGATTAATCGCGTCTCTACGAATTTATCCCTAATCGACTCCTTCAATTCGATCTTCAACTTCCTGATACAACTCACGGAGCATATCGAGATTTGCTTCGCTAGTTTCCCAGTAGCCGCGACCGTTCATCTCCAGCAGGGTGCTGACAATTTTACGGAACGAGTTAGGGTTGAGGTTGAGCAGACGCTTTCTCATCTCTTCGTCTTGAATGAACGTGGTGTTCACGTCTTCATATACCCAGTTATCCACCGCTCCAGCCGTGGCCGACCAGCCGGTGGTATTGACCAATCGCTTCGACAGTTCCCGTACGCCTTCATAGCCGTGGGAGAGCATCCCCTCGTACCATTTGGGGTTGAGCAGCTTGGTGCGTGCATCTAAGCGAACTGTTTCGGAGAGGCTGCGCACCTGGGCATTGGCGGTCGTGGTGTCAGCAATGTAAGAGGCCGGCTGCTTGCCATCGGTGCGCAAGCGAGCGACCACTTTGGTAGGGTCGGAGTCGAAGTAGTGCGACACATCGGTGAGGGAAATCTCCGATGAGTCGAGGTTTTGGAAGGTGACATCGAC